>JAIINY010000413.1:0-1729 GCA_022741625.1 Prevotella sp.
CTCAGTTGTACCTGTGATTCCGTACTTTGCTAAAACTGACTTATCAAACTTTGCCATTTTATTTTAAATGTATTTAAGTTGTGAATAATTTCTCTTTACTTTGGTTGACAGAAGAAATCATCATTCTCCAAAACCGCCGCAAAGTTACAAAAAATATGTTTTATAGCAAAGATTCTTAGATAATATTCTTGCTTTTTAAAACCTTTTTAGGTTAAAGAATTAAAAAATCGACCCATTCATCTATAATTTGCCATATTGACTTTGCAAATATTCGTCGCAAATCTGCTTCATCCAAATTCATTTTCCACCTATTTATATATATAGGGGTTCAGGAGGCACATAAAAGCCCATGGATGGCACCAGAAGAAGCCGGATGGAAAAAATAACGGAAAACATTTTGCGGTTTCCGGATTTTGCCTTATCTTTGCAACACCTTTGCTGCATCTTGACAGATGATTTCAGCAGGAATAAACATCGATTGAAATAACAAGAATATAAATACTACGACTTATGAAAATTAATAATCTGAGCGAGCATAACTGCATCATCAACCGATATCTGGCTGAGATGCGCGACTGCGAGTATCAAAAGAACCGACTCCTCTTCCGCAACAACATCAAGAGAATCGGCGAGTATGAGGCCTTTGAGATTTCAAAGACCCTCAATTACGAGAATAGAGACGTGACTACCCCTCTTGGTGTAGCCCAGGTTAATTTCCCTACCGACAAGATTGTCATCGGTACGATCTTCCGTGCAGGCCTGCCTTTCCATGAGGGTTTCCTCAATATCTTCGACCACTCCGGCAATGCTTTCGTGAGTGCCTATCGCGAATATACCAACAAGGAGCATACCGAGGTGGGGGTTCATATCGAGTATCTGGCTACTCCAGACCTTACCGGCAAGACGCTCATCATCGCTGACCCGATGCTTGCCACCGGTATCAGCATGGAGATGGGTATGAAGGCGCTCCTTACAAAGGGAACCCCTAAGCATATCCACGTGGCTTGCGTGCTTGCCGCTCCTGAAGGAATCGAGCACGTCAAGAAGACTTTCCCGGAGGATAAGACTACCATCTGGTGTGCATCTATCGATGAGGGACTGAACGAGCACAAATACATCATTCCTGGCTTCGGCGATGCCGGAGACCTCTGCTACGGAAGCAAGCTCTAAAGCGAAAAACGGCTGTATAGAGAGCCACTTTCGCTTTTACTCTTCACTCTTCACACTTTGGCATCAATCCATTAATTATCAATACATTAAACAAGTGAAGAGTCAAGCTTCACTCTTCACCACTCTTCACCACTCTTCACCTTATCGCAGTAAGCCCAGCTATCATTAAAGCCTGGAGCTGGTCATCATTGAAGACTGGAGCTGGTCATCATTGAAGACCAGACGTTGTTCCTGAAATGATTTCGCCCTCAAAAAAAGTCAGGGTGAAGAGTGGTGAAGAGTGGTGAAGAGTCAGCCCCTACTCTTCACCCACAATACTCATTGAATATCAGTAGTTTACACCCAAAACGTGAAGAGTGAAGAGTGAAAGCGAAAGTAGCGTTTTATTCGCAGGAATACGATGCGATAGCGCTTGCCTTCAAAATTCCTTCACGACATAACGAATCTTGCCTCACCACGGCAAGATATTGCCCTGGCAGAGGGCAATATTGTGCCATAGTGAGGCAAAAAACACAAGTACCTAATAATGGAATGAGCTGCCGCCCAGAAACTCTCGCAA
>JAIINY010000071.1:0-12065 GCA_022741625.1 Prevotella sp.
TTGCTTTCTTCTTATTTTCCATCTGTTACCATTTTTTAATCGGCAGCAAAGGTAATACTTATTTTTTAGCGGGCAATATGGAGAAGTAGATGGTTACCATCATCGTGATACTCCTTGGTTACAAACTTGTGGAACTTCTCGATGAAAATACCTACACACTCATGAGGAAGCATTTTTTCCCCTCAGACTTGTCCTGGAGATCCTTGATCCCCTGAACAATCTCATTTACTTTTTCCGTAAACAACATTTTCCTTGTTTAAAATTTAAAATTTGTAAATATGCGCCATTTTTGACGTACTGAAAAAATATCTTCAAATCTTATATCTACCTTTGCCCCCGTAAACGATAAACAGTCTGGTCTAAAAATCAATCAAACGACTTAGAGACTAAAAGACTCTGAAAGCAAATAAGAAACAAATAGATTAAAATTCTTAAACATTAAAAGATCATGAATGAAAACTATTCAATCAGCGAGGAAGTAGAAGAGGTGATGCCCTCTTTCTTCTGGACCATCGCTTCAAGCGAAGGTCATCAGCTTATCAACAAGGATGAGCTAGTAAGAATCATCAAGTTCGACGAAATGACCAAGAATCACACCGAACTCTATCGCAAGCAGGTGCCTATCAGCAAGGCACTCGCCGACAACACCAAGCTCATGATGCCGGGCATCACTGCCTCGGCGCTCATGGACGGACAGGGTAAGCAGGTGGCCAACATCCTGAAGCCTACCTACTGGCTTGCCGTGGATATCGACAAGATTCCCGAGGAGAAGATGCAGGAGGTGATCGCAAAGGCTGACAAGGACCCATACGTGATGGCGAGATACGTGACAGCAAGCGGTCACGGACTCAGAATCCTCGCACGCTACAAGCCGTTTGATGACCCGGAGGTTACGGCGGTGGAACTCTTCGACGTGGTGGTACGCAAGGCGATGGACTACTTCTCCATCCTGCTGGGCGTGCCTGCCGATGAGAAGTGCTGCGACATCACCCGCATGTGCGGCCTTGCCCACGACCCTACCGCCTACTTCTGCTGGAACTCGAAGCCTTTCGAACTGGAGTCCAAGGACATCAAGAGACTCTACTTCAAGAAGTCGATGGCTGAGAAGTATGAGCGACGCAGTAGCCGACGCATAAAGCCATCACAGAAGATGGTGAGCCTAGCCAAGCACATCCCTACCATCGACGAAGCTGCCCCAGCGATAGAGAAGCTGCTGGAAACGTGGGGAAAAGCGTTTGAGCCTAGCCGCCACAACGACTATGTGTATAACTTCGGACTCACCTGCCTGAAGTACGACATCGACCAGAAGGAGGCTACCGACTATGCCGACCAGCACTTCAGCGCACAGTATCCCAAGACGGTGAGCGTGATGAACCAGGCCTACAAGCACCAGGAACAGCGAGGCACCTGGCAGTTTATGCGCAAGGGCGAATCATACGGCAAGAAGCCATCCATGAAGATGTTGAAGCAGTGGCTCAGCATGCGCTACGAGTTCCACCGCAACGAGGTGACGGGCTACTACGAGGTATGCAGCCGCGACGTGCTCAAGGGCAAGTTTCACCACTGGACCCGCATGGACGACAACATAGAGAACTCTCTCTGGATAGAGATGGAAGAGGATGGTCTGCAGACGCAGCTACCCAGGCTCCACTCCCTCATCAACAGCGACTTCAGCGAGAAGTACAATCCTCTGCTCGATTATCTCACAGCTCTCCCGGCATGGGACGGGAAGACTGACTACATTCAGATGCTTGCCGACCGCATTCACATTGCGAATACGGATGGTGCCCACCATACGCAGGAAGATTTCAGATACTTCTTCAAGAAATGGTTTGTAGCCATGGTGGTGACCTGGGTAACGGATACCGTGGTAGGTCAGACCATCCTTATCTTCGTGGGCAAGGGCGGCCTCTTCAAGACCACCTTCTTCGACAAGCTGCTGCCTAAGATACTGCACGATTACTTCATCAATGAATCTACGGCAAGCTATACCGACAAGGACTTCATGGAGGCGATGGCGAGCAAGGCACTGATGTGTCTCGACGAGTTTGAGACGGCTTTCGGCAAGAACCTGAGTGCCTTCAAGAGCTGCGTAACGAAGCTCTTCTTCTCCATCCGCCGCCCTTACGACAAGTACCGTACGGAACTGCCCCACCGTGCTGCCATGTGCGGCACGAGCAACAGCGTGCAGATTATCAGCGAGGAAGAGAACCGCCGCTACTCACCCTGGCTCATCGAGTCGATCGACAGTCCGATAGACCATCCCATCGACTACCAGCACGTATATGCCCAGGCTGTGGCCCTGGGTAAGGAGGTGATGGAGCGCCAGCGCAAGCACGAGGATGGCTGGGTATTCTGGCTCACCACCGAGGATATCGAGGTGATGCGCGAGCACAACAAGATGTTCATGATCTCCAACTATATGGAGGACCAGATTCTGCGCTACTACCGCGTGCCTGGCAAGGACGTGGAAGCCAGATACATCAAGTTCCGCTATTCTTCGGAGATTCTGGAGCGCATTGGCGGCTGTCCTGCCCTGAGCCGGTATATCTACCAGCAGAACCTGGCAAGTACCCTGCTGCGTCTGGGTTTCGAGAGAAAGCGCAGATCGAAAGGCATGGGCTGGTTCGTGATAGAGAAGGAGGTGGGCGAGATGAACACAGATGCCATCGTATCGCCATCGGAATGGGAGGACGACCGGAACTGACCGGCTTACGCCCCGTGAGTGACTTACTTTTTGCGGTAAGTATCTTGTTTTTTCCGAAAACCAAGATACTTATCATCTCTAACCCTTCAACTCATCATATAGAATGCAGAACGAACCAGAAATCAGATATTATACCAAGCAGGAGATAGCCCTGCTGTATTTTCCGGAATCATCTCCGGAAGTTGCCAACGCCCATCTGAGAAGATGGATCCAGAAGTGTACCCCACTCTACCGGAAGCTTCTGGAGGTGGGTTACCGGAAATCGGACAAGGGATTCTTTCCCCGTCAGGTGGCCATCATCTTCGACTTCCTGGGCGAGCCCTAGAATCCGGGAAACCGGAAAAAGTGAGAAGATGGCAGAATATGGCAATAAGCGTGAGGATGCATCAGGAAGTGTGAGTTGCGGCTCCCGGATGTCGTATCTTTGCATCGTGTTTCATTTAAAACGTTATTGCTTATGCTTTTGTACACATTGAAAGAGAACAAGAATGAGAAGTTGCCCGATGCCAAGGGCTTGTGGTATGCTTATGCCATCACTACGCAGATGATGGGTGTGGATGGTCTTGCCGCTCACATGGCGGGCCACAACACTCCTTTCTCCAAGGGAGCCATCAAGGGTATGATTACCGACATGGCTTTCTGCATCAAGGAGCTCTGCCTGCAGGGTATCTCGGTGAAGATCGACGACCTCGCCATCTTCTCCATCGGTATCAAGAACAAGGTGGGTGCGAAGTCTGAGAAGGAATTCAGCATCGCCAAGAACATCGAGGGCTACAAGCTGAGAAGCCGTGGTACAGGCGAGCTGGCTGCCGGCAACCTGGATGTGGAAGTAAAGAAGGTTTCCTCTCTCCTTGCCAGCGAAATGCAGGTTCCGGGAGTAGATTCCGAGGATTCTGCAGGTGATAACGCCGGTGGTACCGGGGGTTCTGAAGGTACTGGAGGTACCGGCCAGGACAAGAATCCGTCAGGTTCAGGTACTGATGAGAATCAAACCGGTGGCGGCGGAGACTCATCAGAGGGTGGTGACAATGTAAACTTTTAAAGTTCTGAGAGAGGGATGAAGCCAGGATGGCGTCAGGGATATTCCTATAGCTACAAGGGGGCTGCAAGCATCCATGCTGAAGCCCGGAAATATCTAACATACAGCTATGAAAGGATATTCGCGAGTCCTGGCTCATCTTTATCACCTAGTTTATTAATTTCAATTTTTCCATGCTCATGAAAAAAGAAACCGTCAAGAAGCTCATCAATCTTATCATCACCATTCTCACTGCCGTAGCATCAGCCTTCTGTGTTCAGTCCTGCCGAGGTTAGGCGATGGAGATCGGTGCCCACGAAATCGTACATGTTCCATTTCAGGAGCTGTCGGCATCGCTTCTGCACCCGCTCGCCATACTGACCGCGGAGACTGTACAGATTGCGCTGGAACAGGATGCCCTGCGCCTTGAGAGCCTCGTAATCCTCCTTCTTCATATAGAGGTAACGCTCGGGATGAGCCAGAATCGGGGTATAGCCCTTGTTCCTGATGCGCTCCAGCAGTCCACGGAAGTTCATCGGTGGGGCAAAGATACTGGTTTCCACCAGCAGGTATTTCTCAGCCAGGGGCAGGAGATTACCAGCCTTGAGGCGGCGCTCGAAAAGGGCATCCAGCATGTTCTCGGCTGCGAGATGCAGCTGAAGGGGCTCTGCATCGGTTGCAGAAGATGGCTTCGCTCCTTCTGCTCCTGATGCCTGACTTCCAGGATGTCTCTGGGCAAAATCCAGAAGATACTTCTCCTTGAAATCTTCGAAGACCCGGCGGAGATCTTCAGGCTCATTCGGAACATCTTCCATGATGTGAGGGGTGAACCAGACTTCATGGATTCCGCTTGCTTCGTAGATGCGAAGCTGCTCCAGGCTCTTTTCCGGATCCTGGAAGCCATCATCCACGCCAGGGAGTATATGGCAATGGTAATCGATGCCATCAGGGAGACTGCATGTGCTCCCTGATGGCTTTTTTTGATTGAATATTTTCTGGAAGAATTTAAACATCTGTTTTTATTATTCTATAATCCATTCATTTAAGATTTTGCCCCCCCACTCTTTTCCTTATTATAATTATAGCCATAGCCGTAGCCATAACCATAGCCGTAACCATAGTGGCTGCCATATCTGCCGCCACGGGCCTTGGTGCCGTTCAGGATCATGGTCATGTTCTTGAACTTCTTCTCCTTGTAGAGGGCATCAATCTCTGGCAGCATGTTGCGCTCCATCAGGCCGGCACGGACTACGAAGATGGTGCGGTCGGCAAACTGCTCGTAGATTGGGGTATCGGCTACCACCTCGATAGGAGGACAGTCGATGAAGATGTAATCATACTCCTGGCGCATGGTCTTGATCATCTGCTCCAGCAATGGGGTGAAGAGGAGCTCGGTAGGGTTTGGAGGGATGGTTCCGATAGGAATCACATCGAAATACTTCACCAGTCCGTTCTCCTCTCCCTTGTGGAGGATGTCGTGGATGTCGGCGATTCTGCCGTTGAGGTAATCGCTCAATCCCTCGCCCGGACTGCCTACCAGCATGGAGGTAGATCCATGGCGGAGGTCACCGTCTATCAACAAGACCTTCTTCTTCTTGATAGCGAGCGACATCGCCATGTTGGCAGCCAGGTGACTCTTACCGGATCCCGGATTCAGAGAGGTGAAGACGATGACATTCTGCTCGGGATGGGTACCAATGGTGAACTCGAAGTTGGTACGCAATACGCGGAACGCCTCGTTCACGATGTCGCGCTTGCCTGCCTTCACTACTATCTGGCGCACCTCCTTCGGCTTCTTCCAGAACCTGATGCGCTGTTCGAGCGTTGGACGGTTCTTGCGGCTGATAGAGTATGGAATCTCACCCAGGAACGGAACATTCATGTTCTTCAGATCCTTTCTGCCACGCACGGTGGTATTCATGTTTTCACGCACGAAGATGATGACTACCGGAATGAGGAATCCCAGCACGAAGGCTACGAGCATGATGTTGCGGCGCACGGGTGCCACCGGCTTGTTGTCGCCCGTAGGAGGGGTGATGATGCGGGTATTGTAGGCGGTGAATGCCTTGGAAAGCTCGTTCTCCTCGCGCTTCTGGAGGAGGAAGAGATAAAGCGACTCCTTGACCTTCTGCTGGCGACCCACGGTCTGCAGGTACTTAGCCTGGTTAGGGTTGCTGGCAATCTGGGTGGTAGTGGCAGCCTCGTTGGCCTGCAGGGTGCCCAACTGGGTCTTGAGGGTTACCACGAAGTTGTCGAGACTGGCAGTGATGCTCTTGCGCATGGAGCCAAGGCTCTGGTCGTAGTCAGCCACCAGTGGGTTCTGCTCGCTAGAGTTAGCCACCAGGTTGTTACGCTCCAGCTGACTCTTGTTGTATTCAGCAATCTGCTGCTCGATGCCCGGGCTCTCGATGCCTGTATTGGAAGGCAGGAGCTGGTTCTTGCCCACCTTGCCGGTGAGATAGTTTCGGATATACTGGGCAATGGCGAGGCGTGAGTTGAGATCCATGATCTGCTTGTCCACCTCGGTGCTCTTCTGCATATACTGCTGTGCGGCAGCCTCTACATCAGGCAGCAGGTTGCTGCTCTTGAAGGCTGAAATATTCTTATCCACATCGCCCAGCTCGCGCTCTATCACGCCCAGTCGCTCGGTGATGAAGTGAGAGGTGGAGATGGTCATCTGGTTCTTGTCCTCGAGCCAGTTCTTGCGGTAAACGGAGATGATGGTGCTGATGACATCCTCTGCACGCTTAGGGAGCACATCCTTATAGGTAAGATCGATGACGGTGGATTTCTCCTCGCTCAGGCTGGCAGCGAGCGAACCCTTGATGCGGTCGGTCATCGCATAGATGTTGCTGCGGGATACGTAGAGCACCGGAGCATCACCATTCTTTACAAACTGGGAATACGAAGGAGCCTTATCTACCTTGATCTTTCCCAGTGGGGTGTGGATGATCTGTCCGAGTCTGCCGGAAATCTCATCGCTGTCATCTACCGGAAGATTATCACGGTTAATGCCCTTGAGCTTGCTGATGACGTAAGAGCCATCGCCCTTGAGCTGGAGCTGGAAGCTGCCGCTCTGCTCATCGGTGAAGCCGATGAAATCTACGGTTACGGGGAGATCGCCGCCATAGAGCGCCTCCTTGTGGAAGGCACCGTCGATGGCATAATCTACATCGAGTTTGAGCCGTTTTCCGGTTTCCAGGAGCACGGCAGGCGACTGGATAGCAATGAGTTCATTGTTTACATTGCTCTTGGCATTGCCCAGTCCCATATCAGCGAACATGGAAGAAACATCGCTGCTGATGCCCTGCGACTTGCTGTTGTCCTTGATCATCAGGGATGCGGTGCGCTGATAAACGTTTGGGGTAGTGAGAATGTAATAGGTGGCGATGCCGAGTGTTACGGCTAGCGAAAGGATGAACCAGCGCCACTTGGCGAGGCAGAGATAGAAAAGATCCTGCAGGCGGATAAAGTCGTCAGCCTGATTGCGTCTGAGCAGCGGATTCACCTGTACTGGCTGGTTAGCCTGAGTAGTATTCTGTATCATTTTTCTTTATTAATTTACTTTCAGGAAGGTGAGGATGGTAACGATGAGAGATGAGATGCTCATCCAGAATCCCGTAGATTGCACGGTATTTCCGTTGAGCGTAGAGCTTCTCTTCTTGGTATCGTTAGGTGTAACATATACCACATCGTTCTGCTGGAGATAGTAGGCAGGAGAACTGAAGATGTCCCTGCCGGAGCAGAGGTCGATCTTGTAGATCTTCTGGTGTCCGTTTTCCTGTCGGAGCACCATCACATCGTTTCTTTTACCCTGGATGGTGAGATCTCCCGCCTTGCTGATGGCATCGAGGATGGTCACCTTTTCCTCTTCGATGGCATACTGACCCGGCTTGGCTACCTCGCCCATCATGGAATAATGGAGGTTGCTGAGACTCACGGTGACGGTAGGGTCCTTGACGAGACTAGCATCCACGAGCGATTTCTTCACCTTTTCGGCAATCTCCTCGCGGGTGAGACCAGCCACCTGTATCTTTCCCACAACCGGGAAATCGATATCTCCCCTGCTATCTACAGTATAGTAATAGGCATCCTGCGACATATTGTAGGCACCGCTGCTGGTACCGCCCGTAAGATTGAAGAGTTGCGAAATCTGCGGATCCTTGCTCTTCACTCCGATATAGAGCTTATCGGTAGGCTTTACGGTTATCACTCTGTTCTGCAGGGTAATGACAGTATCAGGATTATTGTTCAAATCCTGAAAATAGGCTACGTTCTTCGGGGTACCGCAAGACGTAGCAGACAGGAGTGCTATACCCAGCACTCCTGACAACACAAGTTTACTAAATTTCATTCTTTTTATCTAGATAATGCAGTTTTTAATCATATTACTATTTCTTCTTTCCTTTCTCCTCCTCTTTCTTCTCATTTTTCCCGGCGAGGCTTACGTAATTACATTCGGTGAGGAAGGCGGCGCAGGAGAGGAATCCTTCAATCTTGACCACGAAGCACTTCTCATCCTTTCCCTTCTCGCTCTGTGATCCCTTCGCCTTTCCCTTCTCGCTATGGCATCCCTTCACCTTCTGGTAATATCCTTCGAGTCCGGCAAAGACGCCATCCTCTATCCTCACCCTTGCTTCAGGGCGCAGTTTGATTTCCCCCGGAAGGAAGAAGTGCTTGTTGGCATCCTCCACGTTTTCGCAGAGCGCCATGAAATCCTCCATTTCCTTATTGGGAATGGTGATGACTTCAGAATGTCCATCCATGGGACGGGTCTTGAACTGAAGCATGGAATTGTAAATCTGCTTGAGATCCCGCATTCTGCCTGGCGTTGCCTTCACGAAAAGGAGATTGCGGACTACGGGGCGATAGGAAATGACTCGCTTGCGTATGTGCTGCCCCACCATACGCTCGCAGCGTTCCAAAGGAAGGAACACCTTGATATCTTCTTTTGCCTTGAGATAATCCGCTACCTTCATTTCGCGGTAGGGGGCACTCATGGCATACCAGATAGGGGCTTCATCAAGACTTTCCGAGCTCATAGATTTGCTATTTTTATTAACATTAATTTCAGAAAACGGCATAATTTTAGCTCCCTACTATATCATATAACTACCTTAATTTCAAGATGTTACACATTTACCATTTCCTAATGACAGGCTTTTAATTTTCGTTCTTATTTACAAACGTTCTTAAAAGAGTATCCTTATCACGTTGCAAAATTACGCTTTTTCTCCGATTTAAACAAATTTTTTGGTCCGTTTTTTTTTTTTAACAATTGATTTTCTGTAGGGGGGCTTTTTTGAGCCACCCTCATAAAACCAATTGGCGGCAGCAACCACCTATAGCGGGGGACACCTTATTAAAATATGATTATTCTTGGGAAAAAATATGGGGAAAAGTTTGGAGAATTCAGTTTTTATTGCTACCTTTGTGGGCGATTCTACCAAGAATTTATATTCTAAGAATAGAAATAGAGAAAAAAAACAACTTACACATAACGTCTTATGGAGAAAAATATATATAAAGGTAATGTACTGATTAGAAGGTTGGTGATCATCGCCGACTTCTTCATCCTCAATTGCTTGCTATTGGGCCTTATTAACATCGAGTTCCTTCATGTACCCGAGTATCTAGACCTAAAAACAAAGATCACATTTTTTATAGCAAACGTTGCTCTCGCCATCGGCGAATACAACTATAGCACTATCATCCATGTAAGACGAATCGGTTTCCAGCAAGTACTTAAGCGTACGCTCTTCCTGGTGCTTTGTACCGCCGTCTGCTTTATGGTCTTCCTGAAATTCTTCAGTCATGGTGGAGCAATATTTACATTCGGAATCTACTTCGGCATCACATTCTACATTGCTCTGATCATCAGTAGAATCATCGAGCTCAAGTTTCTGAAATATCACCGTGCGAGAGGTAGAAACATTCGTACCGTGGTCTTCGTGGGTAGCGATCCTGCCGTAAGAGAAATGTACATTACCATGACCGAAGACCCTTCTGCGGGTTATATCGTGAAAGGCTATTATGCCAATGATGACATTGCTGGAGCACCTCAGGAACTGAAAAAACTGGGTACCATGGAGGACCTTAACAGAATTTTAGAGTCCAAGCTGAATGATACCATCAATGGTTCATCCTATAATCTGGATGAGATTTTCTGCAGCTTATCGCATAAGGAATCCGACCAGATTGTGAAGATCATGCGTTTCTGTGACAAGAACGTGGTGCATTTCTATTATCTGCCATGTGTGTTCGGCGAATATAAGCTGCATCTGGATTCCAACGACTTCATGGGTAAGACGGTTTACACAAACCATCTTGAGCCGCTGTCTTCCGTCTCGAACCGTATTCTCAAGCGTGCCTTCGATATCGCCGTGAGTGGTGTGATCTGTCTCTGTTTCTTGCCTTTCATTCCAATCATTGCGCTGATTATCAAGATTCAGAGTCCGGGTCCTATCTTCTTCCGTCAGGCTAGAACGGGTCTGAACGGTGATACCTTCATGTGCCTGAAGTTCCGCTCAATGCATGTGAACAAGGATTCAGACAAGGCTCAGGCTACGAAGAATGACCCAAGAAAGTTTGCATTCGGCAACTTCATGAGAAAAACGAATATTGATGAGTTCCCTCAATTTATCAATGTATTAAAGGGCGATATGAGTATCGTGGGTCCTAGACCTCACATGTTGTATCATACTGAGGTTTATGGTAGTTTGATTGATAAGTATATGGTTCGCCACTTCTCGAAGCCTGGTATTACCGGTTGGGCTCAGGTAACGGGTTTCCGTGGTGAGACGAAGGAGCTCTGGCAGATGGAGGAGCGCATCAAGCGTGATATCTGGTATATCGAGAACTGGTCGTTCTGGCTTGACATCCGTATTATCTTCCTGACAGCAAAGAGTATTATCTGCCCGGATAAAAACGCTTATTAAAATTACTCCTCTAATGCCTTGATCTGCTTTTTGGGAGTTACACCCAGATTCTTCAGACTCTCTACTCTTCTCATTACATTGCCGGTACCATCATAAAGCTGCTTTTTCGCTTTATCATAGGTACCGGAGAGGCGAGTGAGGAGATCACCTATGCTCGTGAAGGTGTCTTCGAAAGTCGCTACCTTATCATATAGATCGGCAGCCGTCTTCACGATTTTCTCCACATTCTTATTCTGACGATCATACTGCCAGAGATTATACGCCAGCTGCAACGCCATCAGGAGATTGCTAGGAGATATGATGATAATCTTCTTCTGATAAGCATAGCGACTCAAATCAGGCTGCTGCTTCATCGCTGCGATATAACTCGTCTCGTTAGGGATGAACATCAGGACAAAACCGATGGCATCATCCACCAGTTTGGAATAATCTTTTTCGGCAAGTTCGTCGATGTGCTTGCGCACACTCAGAGCATGCGACTTCATCAACTTCTCCCGTTCCTCATCGGTCTCTGCCGCCAAGGCATCGGTATAGGCGGTGAGAGATACCTTGCTATCTATCACCACGCTCCTGCCTTCAGGGAAGCGGACGATGACATCGGGACGGAAGTTCTTGCCGTTCTCATCCTTGGTATTTTCCTGGATAAAGAACTCCTCGTCCTTTCGCAAACCGCTGTTTTCCAGGATGGTTTCCAATACCATCTCGCCCCAGTCGCCCTGCATCTTGCTGTCGCCCTTCAAAGCCTTGGTAAGATTGGCGGCATCGGAACCGATCTTAGAGGTCTGCTCTTTCAGACTTGTTACAGCCTGCTGCTGTTCCTGCTGGAAGAGTTTCATCGTTGCCTCGAAGGTACTCTGGAGTTCCTTCTTATTCACCTCGTTCTGGGTCTTGCTCTCTTCTACCGATTTCTTGAAATCGGCAAACTGCTCCTTGATAGGTTTCAGGAGTTCATCCATCTGGAGTCGGTTGTTTTCCTGGAGGGCCGACTGCTTGGCAGCGAGCTGTTCGGCAGCAGCTTTCTGCTGTTCGATGGTCATGCGATGCATCTCCTGCTTCAGGCTTTCGAGTTTCTGCGCCCACTGCTGGTCGCTTTCAGCACGGAGTTTTTCGGCAAACAGCCGTTCGTTCTCCATCTGGGCTTTCAAGGATTGAAGTTCAGAAGCATGATGCTGATTGCTCTGGTCGATGTTTGCCGCCAGCACTTGAGCCTTCGCAATGAGCTGAGTTTTCTCCTCTCCCGCCTTTTTTCCTTCCATCAGCTTGCCCACGAAGAATCCGATGGCAAGACCTATAACGATTCCTATTACTATTTCCATTTATCTTTGTTTTAAATGATTCTGTATATCTGCCAAAATTATGATGTGCAAAATTAATGCTTTCAAAACATAACACCAAACATCAT
>JAIINY010000072.1:0-12051 GCA_022741625.1 Prevotella sp.
TCATGTGATTATGGCCATAAAGAGCGAGCTGGTGGTGCTGCCGTTGTGATTGAGCATAACGGCAACATCATCAGCCGTGATGTAATCAGCGACCTACACACCACAGAGTTCCGAATGATGCTAACCATCATGGTGAAGGTAATGCAGGAAATACCGGGAGGTTCCGACATTCTCTTCCTGACCAACGCTGCCTATATTCAGAACTTTGACAAGACTCCAACGGCAAAGTCGGCTAACCCGGACTTGATTGTTCAATGCATCGAGGAAAAGAAAAGGCACAACTCAGTCGGGGTCAAGATTGTGCAATATCACAAAAGCCCACTGCTGATAGAAACCCACGATAGAGCTACGGAAGCAATGGCTAAGACAAGAAAGAAGTTTCATCAGAAAAATAAATAAATGTTTAGGGGCCGTTTTCCGGTCATTAAGGTCACGGTCATTAAGGTCATTAAGGATTTCCGGTTATTCAAGAAGTTCCTCAACCTGAGAAATAAGGTTAAAGGGGTATCGCCATAATCAAAAAAAGCCGTTGCTGATGCAAGATTTCTTGAATTTTGCGTTTATAAGATAGATAGATTATTAAACATAAAATAAAAATGAAAAAGAATTTATTGTTACTCTTTTTAATGGTCCTTCCATTTTTTGTATCATCCTGCAGCGATGAAGATGGCGACTGGGACCCGATGAAATGGAAAACTGAAGTCAAGAAATCAAGTGACGACTATTTTCATGTGCCGCCACAAGGAGGAACTTACGTGTTCTATTGCACAAACTATAGTTCTTTTTGGGTAGTGTCGGCTACAGAAAAAGTAGCTAGAGGTGAAGAAAAGAGATTTTCTCCTAACTATGATGACAACAAGGACGCATCCATTACCACAGATTGGCTGACAGCTAAAAGTGAAGGAAATATATTGACTGTTACCATTCAGCCTACAACACTGGATGCTAACCGTTTTATGAAAGTAGAAGTGGAAGCAGGTGACGTCTTCGATGAATTCAATTTCAAACAAAGGGGGTTGAAGGTTGGATTGTAAAAAGATGACATTTGTATTCCAAATCAACATAACCTCTTTACAAGCAAGAATAGGCAAAAACCGACTGACACTAAGAAGTCTGTCGGTTTTGCTATTTTAGAAATCACATGTATCGGGGTCTGAACCTATTCTGTCAGCCCTCAGCGATGCGATTTCAAACATTTCCTGCTGAGAGAGTTCAAAGTCGAATACATCGATGTTTTCCTTGATTCGGCTTGGAGTAACCGACTTTGCCAGTGGCAGCACGCCTGTCTGCATCACCCAACGGATAACTACCTGAGCCACGCTCTTGCCATGGTTGGCAGCAATCGACTTCAAGAGAGGATTATCCAAGACATTACCTCTTCCCAATGGGCTCCATGCTTCCACAAGAATGTTGTTCTTCTTGCAGAACTCCACACACTCCTTCTGGGTGAATCCTGGATGATACTCTATCTGGTCAACCATCGGACAGATATTTTATGATTTCTGCAATATACCCTATTATTGAATCTGCTATATCCAATGGTTTTGTATCATCAACGCCAAAAGTTTGTCCATCCCCCAAAATACATTTGAGTATTGTACCCGAACATTTCAATGTGCAAATCATATTTTCGTTATGCATGATAGCTAAAGATTTATGGCTCGCGACATTTGGTTGAATGGCAACATTGGTACGTAGTTTTTCTGCCAATAGTAACCTGATTTCTGCAAACTTCTGTAGCAAGCGGAAGAAATGGATAGCCTTGAACACTTCTGCGTAATTGGCAATCTCATTCTCAATAGGCTCGTATTTACATGCCTTGATAGAGAAATCTATTGCCTTTTCCCTGTTTGTTTGGCTTTTCAATATGCTCTCACGGAATAGGCTATTCTTCTGATAATAGCGAGCCGTCTTCTCGTATTTTGGCAGGACATTTTCAATGGCAGGACGCAAAGCCTCATATGTCTCGAAGTTGGTTCGGGCAAACTTATCCATGAGGTGATAAAGAAACCAAATTTCGATGCAAGGGTGACTCTCGATGAAAATAACTCCTTGCTTTTTGTATTTCTCCTTTGCTTCTTGATAAATGGCGTATTGCGCTTTGTTCTTGACCAAGGTATCGGTGTCGATGACGAGAAATATCGCATCGGCACGTTCTTGTGGGTTCTTGCGAAGTTCCTTGTCTATGAGTTTCAAGTTCTGCTTATATGAGCTACGGCTGTTCTTGGGAATGTCCGGCTCCATAGAGAACTTGAAACGGTTGTTGGTGCGCAACCATTCAAAGTAGTACCATTCCGTAAAACCCTCACAATAGATTTTGACGGTATATTCAAGCGGTCTCTGTTCCATGTTAACCTCCTTTCTTATTCGTCAATAAATATACTGCCCAACTGAGGCTTCGCTCCCAACTTTCCAGCTCTGTAAGCATTGAGGATTGACACTTCCTTATGGAGACCGAAATCTTTGGCACGATAAATCTCTGTCGCTCCCGATTCGTTTTTGCTGGCAAAATACACCATATCCCTGCGGATAAAATCCTCGTCAAGAAGCATAAGACTATGAGTAGAGAATATCAATTGTGCCCGGTCTGAATTTACAAGGAATGTCTTGATAATATGGGTGAACAGGTCGTAATGCAGCGAGTTCTCCAACTCGTCACACAGCAATGTCTGATTGTTTTTGATAAGTGTAAATAACAATGCCGACAAACCGTACATACGGTTGGTACCTTCCGATTCCACCATGTTAGAAAGACTTCCCGTATAGAAAGGAGTCTTGTGGGTGAAGAACAATTCTTCTGTAGATATGATCTTGTCCTGTGGTTCCGAGATATGTAAGATTTTTGCTATCTTTCTGAACTTCTCCATAGCTTCCTCAGAAACCTCACCTTTTTCTTCCTTGATGTATATGTCGGAAATGTTGAAATCAGCCTTTTCAAGCATCTCGCAGATAAACTTCTTGCTGTCAGCATCCAATCTTACCACATCGTTAGCCAACTGTCCAAGATTATCATTCTTGCTGAGCAAAGGCATGAACTCGCTTTCAAAATAATTGAAGACTTTGTCAAGTTCAACATTCTTTTCAACGTTTGCATTCTTATAGGTTGTGAGTACCGTAGCATTGGAAATGCAATTTGACTCTATGAACAGTTTCTGTGTTGCAGACAACTTCAGCAATGGTCCGAAAGAAATTGAAGAGTTGCTCTTGTCCTCATTCCAGGTACGCTCATAAAAGAGCGCACGGCGGTTATTGGGATAGAAGTACAGTTCTTCCTTATAAATCTTTTGGTTGTTCAAGACAACGGAATATTCATATCTGACATCACCAATATAGAAAATCAATTCAAATGATGAGTATTGGTTTCGGCTATCCTCATCCATCATGAATGGTGTCAGTCCTGTGCCTGTACCAGGTTTCTTGGAACGACTTGCAACCAAATAAAAAATGAACCAAGCCAAAGCTTTGAGGATGTTGCTCTTGCCAGATGCGTTTGGTCCGTAAACAACACCCAATTTGGAAATGCGAACACCTTTTATTTTAACAACAGCGTAGTCTTCATACGTTTTGTCAGCAGAAGCCGTAAAATCCAGCGTCTGCTCTTCTCTTATAGAAAGGAAATTCTTTACTTTAAATTGCAATATCATATCTTTCGTGCTTAAATTCGTAATTCTTTTGCAAAAATACAAAGAAAAGATGAGATATACAGCTTTTCGGCATTATATTTAAGAATATTTTTCAGAAAAGCCAATGTAACGTAGAAATGAATCTTTCAAGGCATCGCAGATAAGGGAAACAGATGGATGCATAAATGGTGGTATTCTACACTCTTCGGTCTGCCCGGCGGTTTCACCACGATGATTGGCAATACTATCGAGACCAATCCATTTATCGGTCTCGTCTGAAATCGTTGCGTCCGTCACCATGCCACCATGCGCCCAGGAAGGCGAGGATGGCACGGAGAACGACGTAGATAACGATGATGTCAACAAATTCATTCATAAGCTTGATTTTTAGCGAGTTATTCAATATATATTCACAACCGGAATGCCCAGACTGTTGGCTTTCTTGAAAGTGTAGTAGGTTCCACCCTTCTCTCTCCCATCATAGAAGGCAATGAGAAGGGACGCATTCTCAACCATGAACTCGTCTCGGTCAAGAAAACATCGGGTGTAATAGTATTCTGAAAGGATGATCACCTCACCTGCTGAAGCCATCAATCCATCATAAACCATCCTATCGCCGGGCTTGAACCTATCTGCCTGACCTCTGAAAGGAATGGCTGCGGTAAGCGTCATTCCCGGGCAGGAAGGTTTCAGCAACTGCACTATCTGGGCTGCCATCAAGTCAATACCGATGGCGAATCCCGAAATTAAATTGCTGATGCCATGCTCGTAAGCTTCGAGAATGGCTTTGGTCAATCGCTCTCTTATGACCTCCTGCTGAGAGAAGTTGTAAAAGCGATGACCTGTAAAGGCTGCCGAAACAGCCTTGTCAAACTTTGTCATGTTATTTCTTTTCATTGCTGTACATATTTATATGATGTCTTACCGAGGAAAATGCCGTTTGTTACGTGCGCCCCTACTTGTTCCAATTGTGCGGTGTAGGCACAGAATGAAGTGCCGGTAGTGACCACATCGTCCCAAATGCAGACTATCTTGTTTTTGAAGAAGTTCGCATCCACCTCAATATTATTCTTTTCCTTCAAGCGCTTTTCTCGCTCATCCTTCTTGACCTTAGTGCCATGAACAGCGGTACGTTCGCCAACAACCTTGACATGGGAAAAGCCGTTGATTGCTCCAGAAAACTTGCAGACAAGTTCAGAGAAGTTCTTGTTGCGTGCCTCGTTACGCTCCTGACTGCTTGCAGGAACGCAAGAGAAGACAACGCTGCGAACCTTGCGACCAAACTTCTTGACAAGCATCTTTGCCACGCACTTCGCCACATCTGCATGGTTTCGACCATCCTTGAAATCATAGATAACCTGGCGGTCAAAGAAAGCATCCATACCGATGTTCTTGATACGTACCGGATAATAGCGCAAAAAGCTGCTCAACTCCTTATCCTCCTGTCCCTTGATGTAAACCTGTACCATGTTCATTGCTTTAAGTGTTGTTACTTGGCAGGTAGTAGCCATCAGCCACTGCCCACCGAGAAAAATGTTTTCAATCGTAAAGTCTGCTGAGGAAAGACTGCAACTCTCTGTCGATGATTTCAGAAAGCTGACATGGTTGGAATGGCTTTCTCTGCTCCACTCTGACCTTGCCGAGTCCGAACTTGGTTGCGTCCAACTCCACACTTGCCATTTCATTGGCAGAAATGTAGCTGTATTCAGTCTCAGCCAAACCTACAACGATGCCAAAGAGCACAAAATCATCATTCTCTCGCTGTCCTTCAAGAATGTACCAGCGAGCATTGCCGATGAAAAACACTGCGATGCAAACTGCATCCTTCTTCTTACTATCCTGAGAATAAAGCGGATAGTCCTGCATTGCCTTCTCCAATTCTGGAGTAATCAGGCGGTTGTTGAAATCTTTTGCCATAGTCTCTAAAATTTTTCTCCCTTTCGTTAAGTCCTTTCGGACTTGGGATCGGGAAGCTTTTTCTGCTTTTCAAAGTGCGTACAAGGCAATAAGGCAAGTCTGATGGGAAGAATACTCTTTTGCATGTTTCATGGAAAAGGAAGATTGTTGCCGAATCACGACTTGCTATTTGCCAGATACGCGATAACTTTGCAGAAAAAGAATCCCGAAATCCCAAAGACGATACGGCATCAAAGCCTTCTGGTTTCAGTAAGAAAAAAAGTATAACAGGGAATGACTGCAGGGATAGAAAAGCTGGGTGGGAATAGGCCAAGCAAGTATCAACAGTTTTAAAAGCCAGCGTGTTGTTCCTTCGTAAGTCGATAAAATCGGCCTGCGAAAGAACAACACCCTGGCTAACTGTTCATGCTTACTGGACTATGGCGTGGACGAAGCATTATCAGGGAAAATCAGCCGATTATCACTATAAGAACAGCTCATTTTGGCTAAAATCCGCATGTTTATACCATTTTTTTGCTGCTACGCAAAAAGATTTCACACTATTTTTGTATCTTTGCACCCGTTAAAAGAATTTAGAAGTAAAATACAATAAAAATCCTATACGGAAATGAATTTAAATATGCACATAACATCACAATCATTCGTTCAGAGCTATCGACGCTTTGAGCGGAATAGTTATGTACATACATCAAGTACATCAGATACAGCCGGTATAGGATTCCCACATCATTATTCGCATAGTTATTTCTATCGGGCATCGTAACAGCGTGCCCCACAGAGAACAAAGATAATACGAAAGAGTTGGAGTTTCCTTGCCGGGAGAATCCAACTTTTTCTTTTTAGCCAAATGCTTGGCTTCAGCTCTGACATGGCGAGAAAAAGCTGGATGAAATCCAACCATTTTTTTACGCTTAAAATGAAAGAACTATGCCAGCAAATAAGAATGCCTTAATAAGGTACAAAACTATAGACAACTGTTTAAGAAACAGATACAGAAGATGGACTCTCGATGATCTCGTGGAGGCATGTAGCGACGCTCTCTACGACATGGAGGGAATCACCAAAGGAGTATGCGCCAGAACTGTCCAGATGGATATACAGATTATGAGATCTGACAAACTGGGCTACAATGCTCCTATAGAGGTTTATGATAGAATATACTACAGATACGCTGACCCTGACTATTCTATCACTGAAATGCCTTTATCCATAGAGGACTGCAAGCTGATAAAGAAGGCTATCGTTCTTCTTGAAAACAAGAAGGATAAGAATAACGAAGACACCATTCAGGTGCTCAACAAGGTACAGGATAGACTCAAATCTATTCTGAACTTCGTGTAAGGATAAAGGAGAGATTATGAACGAACATCAACGAGACATCGTCTTACAAGAAAGTTGAAAGGCTTCTTTTCAAGCAAAACTGCCTGAAGAGAAGCCTTTCTTATATGGAGCTTCAAGTAGGATTCGGACCTACGACCTGCTCATTACAAGTGAGCTGCACTACCACTGTGCTATTGAAGCATTTGGGAGTTTGATGGGGATCGAACCTACGAAGTCATCAGACAGCGGATTTACAGTCCACCCTCGTTGCCACTGGAGCACTCCCGAATTTTTAAGTGGAGCCTCGTGGAGTCGAACCACGTTCTCGGGATTTTCAGTCCCGCGCATACACCAAGTCTGCCAAAGCTCCTTACTGATGTTGCCCCAGATGGAATCGAACCACCTCTTGCAGATCCAGAATCTGCAGCACTACCGTTATGCGATAGGGCAAGTTGGCGGAGGCTAAAGGATTCGAACCTTTGAGACGTTGCCGCCTGCCGGTTTTCAAGACCGGTGCAATAGACCAACTCTGCCAAACCTCCAATATTGTGACTCGTGAGAGACTCGAACTCCCGACCCCGACGTTCGTAGCGTCGTGCTCTGATCCAACTGAGCTAACAAGCCAATGTGCGGAAGCAGAAGGATTCGAACCTTCGGAACCTTTCGGTTCGGCACGTTAGCAGTGTGCTGGTTTAAGCCGCTCACCCATACTTCCTTGTTTTGACGATGCAAAGGTAGAAAGGGAGAGTGAAGTCTTTTTTCGTAGCAAGAAAAAAGTTTCAAAAAAGTTGTTTTTGGGGCATTTTTTCCAGAAAAAAGGCTTTAAAGAGTCTCTTTTTCGGCATTTTACGGCTTTTGAATGTGTATTCATGTACACACCTATACATGTATATAAATATCCACGTATGCATACTTAATTATCAGAAATAGAACTATTAGACTGTTCTTTCTTGCCAAGAAGACTATAACTATAATATATCATAAGATGCAGGAACCGAACCATTCAGTTTTTGTTCCATATCATCTTTATCAAGTATAAAGCAACGACAAGTCTTCGCCCTTGAAGTGTCTAACGTTTCATATGGAGGTATCTGTAAATGCCTATAAAGACGACAAATTTTGCCTAATCCATTATAACTATCGACATAATTCCGACAAACGCAACAGTTGCGAATACCAAACTTCTGAAATCCTATGTACTTTGCGTAATCATAAATTCCAAAAGATACAGGTGTATGAAAGCGCATCTCAAAAAGCGAGTGAGAGGTGGATTTTGCAAAACTTTTGCAATCATCTTCATCTTGATAACAGCGAGTTTTCCCAGATGGGTACAAGACATACCTAACAAACTCTATGCTGCTACTTATAGCATTGTTGTTATAATCCTCTTTCTTGAAACCATAAAACTCTATTTTAGACGGTTTATGTTCTGTGTATTCATTTAATGGTTTCTGTTCTATGAACCCATTTTTTACTATATTTAAAATATCATTCTCATCTTCAATGAGAATTTCGATAATTTTATTGCCACTATGTAACTTATCATCATCACTTGCATGAGTAACACAAAATTCTATGTATATTGGTTCCCTCTCAGGATGCGTGGATGAATAAATTTTGAGGTCAGAACGCCTTCTAATTTTGTCATAACGTATCTCTTGTTCACAAGAGTCATAAAATTTCTTCAAATCAAATGACTTCTGTTGAATAGTCCGACAATTCCCATATCGTACATAAACGCATTTTTCAGATTGGGGGCAATAAGATCCATATTCAAAGCTCATCCAAAACTCGTCATTATTCAAAAAAGCATTACGAACTTTTTCTTTCGCAAGAAGATGTAACATCGACTCATACGCAAAATCACATTCTGTCCCTGACTGATGAGCAAAATGGTGTATTCGTTTTTGTCCCTGGTTTTTAGCCATCAACGGCTCCTTACAGGCAGGACAAAAGCATCCACACTCATTGCCTGTACGAACATCATCTACATTGACAAGAAATCCATTTGAATCCACTGCATATATTAGCATGTGGGACTCATGCTTTTGATTCATCTTATTCATAATAGCTATTTTTTTAATTCTACAAAATCAATTTTATATCCCATAGCATTTGCAATTTTGGATAGCACATCTATGCCTACGGACTGTTTTCCTTGCTCTATTCTACATAAATTTGCAGCATCTATACCTGTGAGTAAAGAAAGTGTCTTAGCCTCCAGTTTTTTATCTTCCCTAATCTCTTTTATACGCTTGCCTATTCTGATTCGTTCTTCATTTTTTGAAGTACCTACTCCTAACGGCATTTCAAGAGAATTTTGAACAAACCATAGTGTGAATATCCCAAATAGGTCATCTTTTGGTGACAAATCGGGATATTTCTTCAGCAATAGATGTATCGCCTTTATATAATACTCTTGTGCTTGCATCGGAAAAGTACTATTAAACAGCAGTGTAGTAATTTCACCTGTAGAATGCTGCAATTTAATCTCACACTGGTTATGTCCTTTACTTTCAAAAATAATGTCTTCAATCATAATCAACCTTTTTTTTGCAAAGATACATTATTTCTTTTAAATTGGCAAATATAACAATTATCCAATTGGCATATATAACAATTATTATACTTTCAAGAAGGATTATAGGGTCTCTTTTTCGGCATTTTACGGCTTTTGAATGTGTATTCATGTACACACCTATACATATATACAAGAATTCACGTCCAGATAAATACATGAATACAATGAAATAATATATGGAATAGGTGAAATCCATAACTAATTCCAATTGCGAATACACTGCGTGCGGAATGTACGGAAGAAAAATAGACGAATATCTAAATAGATTAAAGTCGGCTTTATATATAAACAAAGCCGACTCTAACCTTTAATTTTTACCCTTCAACTTATCAAGTTCTTCTATCAACTCATAAATTGTAGTTGAAGGATTCTTATATGGGGACAATTTTTTTGCCCTTTTACTGGCAATCGTAACATTGTCCATCAAACTTAATTTATCCTCAATGGATAACTTGCCTTTCTTGTATTGCTTAATATATCCAGACAACTTAGATACGCAATCGGCACTTCCGATTTCAGCACGTTGGTCTGTATAATGTAACAACAACCATAATTCAACACAAGGATTGGAGCAAAGCAGTATAGCCCCAGGTATTTTCTGTAATCTGCTAAGAACAGAAGGCACATCCAAATCATACATCAAGAATGTCATATCATGCTTTGTCTCCACATAATTAGCCTTGCACCTACTTATCAGAGCAGGTGTAACATTAAGCAATGTACGCTTAGGTATGATATGAATAGGAAGACGATAATGCGCTCTCAGCATTTCAACATAAGCAACCTCTGTTTCACCCTCGCAAAAGACGAAATAGTTGGGCTTCATTGTCTTCCCTTTAGAAGTTCTTTGTACTCTTGCCATATTTCTAAAGTGTTAGAGTCGAAATATAAGGAATAGCATCAAAGCGTCCCTGCAGATAAGCCTTCTCCATATCCAGCGTGTCCCGGAAATCCTTGAAATCAAACAGAGAATATAGATCACTGCTTCCATCCTCTCGCTTGTTCACGAAATACACCTGATCCCTTCGCTGGAAATCGGTGTTCAGCAAATGGGTGTTATGAGTGGTGTAGATGAGCTGGGCATGGTCGCTATGATTGAACATACCTATCACAAATTCCACCAGCTGGGTATGGAGACTGTTATCTATCTCATCGACAAGGAGCATCTTTCCTTCATGGATAATACCAATCATCCTCACCATCATCCGGAACAAAGTCTTGGTTCCCTCCGACTCTTCCGTCTCGAAATCAAACGCAACGGAAGGGTTGGTACGATGAAACGTCGTGATGGCATTGTTCTGAATCTTAAAGTCAATGATGTCGCTATCTGCCGTTCTCAACACCTCCAGCATCTGCTCCTTTCGTTCCTTGAACAAATTATCCAGAGAATCAATGTTAGCCACCTGATAATCAAGCACGATGTCATTGCAGAAGAACAGGAAAATCTTTTGGGCTATTTCCCTGTCCATCTGACTGGCACGAGAAATATAGAGTGTCTTCTTCGATGTGTTGTCAGCTACATCGAAAGGACGCTTGATGACAGTCTTAAACTCATAGATGTTTTTCTTCTCTGTTCCTCTACTTTCATCACGGCTGAATACCAGCGACTTGCGACCATTCGGATAATAGTACAAAGTCTCGGTGATGATTTCATCATGCATAAAGGAGAAGGAATACTCATACTCTACTCCATTCAGCAGGAAACGGATGTAGAAGGAGCTTGGCTTGTTGGCATAATCCTCAAACTTGAAAGGTGAGATGGCAAACCTGGTGTCAACATTATAATTATGTGATGAACGAACCATGTTCACACAAGCTCTGATGGCTTTAATCACATTGCTTTTACCCGAAGCGTTGGCTCCAAATAAGGCAACGCTCTTCAACATCTGTTCTCCATCCACAGAAAACAGATTACCTTCAAGCTCCCTTGCCTTCTTTGTCTGAATCTTGGCAGCCTGCAAGTCCAAAGTCACCTCGTCTCGAAACGAGAACATATTGCTTAAACGTATCTCTAAAACCATTTTAACCTCGATATTTGTAATTTGATTGCAAATATAAGAAATAAAACTTGTTTTTATATTCATCAGACGTTATTTTTATTATTATTTAGCACAATAAAGAGCAGGATGCTCCTTCAAGCACGCACAGACATCTAAAATTACCACCACCAGAGCACGAAGTTCTGATGGTGGAAATCTTATTTTTCTCTATCAATAAACCAATGAATAGTTCACATTGAAATAGGAATCTGAAATCTTCATGGTTGTAATAACCATGGATTTGTCCAGGTTGGTGAAGCAGTACTGCAGGCTGGCTTCATCGGCAGAAACAAGCGTGTAGTGCTTCTTCAGATAGTCAATCACAAGCCCACGGTTCACACTTCGCTCCGTATCAATGACAGAATAAAGCGAACCGTCAAGACGGGAGAAGCTGTAAAGAACGCCTTCACTACCCTGCCCTGTCATATAGGTCAACTGGATGTTGTCGCCGGAAGTCTCAGCCACCTGGCGGTAACGCTTCATGGATTGAGCCATATAGCTTTTGACCTCATCCACATTAGCACCCATGATGTGAAATGGCTCTGTCCAAACGTCCAGTTTTGTTTCCGGA
>JAIINY010000414.1:0-1706 GCA_022741625.1 Prevotella sp.
ACTGTTGACATGCAAATGGTAAATGATAAGGGTTCTTTGGAGAAGTATAATACTTTGAGAGAGATTCCTGATACATATTTTGCTGCTTATTTGAAGAATTTGTTTGCAAGCATCTTTGTGGATGATACACATATTGATATTAGCAAGCCATTGGCTCCTACTGAAGTGAATGTAATGATTGCATTGGAGACAACACTTCAGTACAAAGACATCGCTCAGATTCAGTCTATAAGCGGTATAGAATACTTTATCAACAACCCTTATTATCCAGACTTTTCTGTATTAATGCGTTACGCAAAGAATACAGAGCCATATACCGTTGCATATATTGCTCCACGTGGCAATATTAAAGGACTCCATTTGTTAAACACCAACACGCTTAATGGAATAGACTTGTCTGGAGCAACTAACTTGGTTGCAATACAATTGAGCAATAACGAATCTTTGAAAACCTTAGATTTATCAAAGACTTTGATTGCAAATCAAAACTTTGAAGAATGGGATGCAACATTAAAGAATGGTCTTTATATTTTGAATTGCCAAAATTTGGAAGATTTGGTGTTGCCTACTCCAAACAAAAGATATATTAGTAAGCTAGAATTAATACAATTGCCAAATCTTAAAACAGTAAATTTGCAGGATTTTGATGGCTTTGAATTCTTGGTTTTGATTGGCTTAGACAACTGCAAGATTACATACCCAGCAAACATGCTGTATGCTTATGGCAAAGAGAATTTGGAAACATCAACAATTCCAGTAGAACTTGCTGTTTCCGAAAATGTATTCAACATGGAAGAAACCAAAGCATTTATAACAAAATATAGAGCGCATCTTAAAGACAGATATATATCATATAGAAAATTTGGTGCTTATAAATGGAGTAAATATCTTTAAATATTTTAATAATTAATTTTAATTTAAACAAGAATGAAAAAAACAATTTTAATGATGGTATTTGCTATCGTAGCAATGGTAGCTATGCCAAGTAAGGTAATGGCAGCAAATGTTGCTGGTGACTATGTAGGTAAGTTGACACGTGTGTACATGAACAAGGAGAAGACTCCTACTGATGACGAGGTTATAACTACTGTTGACGGTCTAAGCAATAGCTATTCTTTGTCTATCGAGGACTTGCAGATTGGCAATATGCCAGGTTCTATCACAGTTAATGCTTCAAACCTTCCTTTGGAAAATGGTTCGTTCACATCTTCTTGTACTGTACAATTGACAATACTTGGTAATACAAACACTTATACTGGCACTATTACTGGTACGTATGATGCAGCAACAAAGACGTTGAAGTATTCAGTAGATTGCACAGGTAAATATCTTTTGGTTGCAAATTTCCATGCAATCGTTGATTTTGAGGGTACTCTTGAGAACTAACAATAGATAGTTGAATCCTGTGTCTTAACACATAGGGTTCAACATCCTTTTTATGTGAAAGAAGCATAAGTAAAAATGAGTAAATTTATAAAGGTAATATTCTGTTTAGTTACTTTTGTTAGTTTTGGTCTGATGGCTACATCTTGTTCTTCTGATGAAGAAATTACGCAAGGTAATGCGGACAACACTCTCGTGTCTGAGGCTCAGAGTTATTTAAAAGACGAAATAATTCTGAGTACAAAAGCAACATTAAGCGGTGTTGACAAAACTCTTTTGCCTGAGGGATGTCCAACAAAGTTTAAGTTTGAATGGAGTAAGAC
>JAIINY010000073.1:0-11858 GCA_022741625.1 Prevotella sp.
GCCGGTCTGCTCGACAACCCATTGAAGTACGCTCACATCGTTACTTCTACTACCCACAAGACTCTCCGTGGTCCTCGTGGCGGTATCATTCTGATGGGTAAGGATTTTGACAACCCATGGGGATTGACTACCAAGAAGGGTGAGGTAAAGAAGATGAGCATGCTCTTGAATTCTGCCGTATTCCCTGGTCAGCAGGGCGGTCCGCTGGAGCACGTCATCGCTGCCAAGGCTGTTGCCTTCAATGAGAACCTGCAGCCATCCTGGAAGGATTATGCCATGCAGGTGAAGAAGAACGCAGCTGTTCTTGCTGACGATCTGATGGGTCGTGGCTTCAGCATCGTAAGTGGTGGTACAGACAACCACTCTATGCTCGTTGACCTCCGAAGCAAATATCCAGACCTCACTGGTAAAGTAGCTGAGAATGCGCTTGTTGCAGCAGATATTACTGTAAACAAGAACATGGTTCCATTTGATTCACGTTCTGCCTTCCAGACTTCAGGTATCCGTCTGGGCACAGCTGCCATGACAACCCGTGGCGCCAAGGAGGATATGATGCACCTCATCGCAGAGCTCATCGAGGAAGTATTGAATTCACCAGAGGATGAGAAGGTCATCGCCCGCGTTCGTGAGAAGGTAAACGAGACTATGAAGGATTATCCTCTCTTCGCTTACTAAGCAAGGAGAAAAGTTTGGATTTATATCTAAGCAAAGGAAAATTCAATTTGATTTATATATACAAAAAAAAGACTGCGGGTATTATGTTCGCAGTCTTTTTTAATTCTGTATCGTTTTTTATTTTTTAGTTTCGAATCATATTTTAAACTTCATCATCAAAAACAAGAAAACATTGTTATGAGAAAATTAAAAAGCCTCCTGCTGATGGCATTGGCATTGCTTCCAGCAAGCAAGACTCTTGCACAGACCAATGCACAGATTCTTTATGATTTCGGTACCGACCGCAAGTACGTAACCCTGACCTTGGAAATGTTCAAGCAGGACAAATGGGGAAGCACCTACTTCTTCGTTGACCACGACTTCAACTACGACAAGATGGACCCTAACAGTCCAAACGTAGCACAGGGCGGCACCTATACCGAGATTTCACGTGCCTTGAACTTCTGGCAGAACAGCAGCATGAAAAACTGGAGCCTGCACGTAGAGTACAATGGCGGTATCACCAAGAACTACTCTATCAACAATGCCTGGCTCTTCGGTGTGGAGTATCTGATTCACGATGCTACCTACAAGAACACCCTGAATCTGGACGTTCTCTATAAGACCATCCGCAAGACCGACCAGAATGTTCCGATGCAGTTGACAGCCGTATGGACCTGCAACGACCTCTTCGGAGTAAAGGGATTGAAGTTTGACGGCTTCGCTGATTTCTGGTGGGAAACCCACGGAACCGTAGATGGCGACGGCAAGGCTAAGACCCGCCACACGGTATTCATCACCGAGCCACAGCTGTGGTACAATGTAGGTCAGCACTTCGGCTGCGAGAACCTGAACCTGGGTGGTGAGGTAGAAATCACCAATAACTTCGGCAGCACCGATGGAGCAAAGGTTCGCCCTTGCCTGGGTGTGAAGTGGGACTTCTAAGGACTGCTTCTTGACAATTCTGCAGATTTTTGTGCAAGCTAGAGATGCTTAGTATTAATTTATATATTAAAAAGAAAAATATAATATGTTAAGCATCTCCAGCATGCATTTTTTGTTTTTGAAAGTCAGATTATCTACCGACCTTCAGGCCTCCGTCAGAGATGCTTCCAACTCCGTCCTTATGGCGGGTATATTTGCCGGTGACACCGCTCAGATGCACGCCGCCAACACCATCCAGATCAACATTCAGAACCTGGCAGTCAACCTTGGCGCTTACCTTACCCACGCCATCATTGTTGATCTTCAGATTTCCGCCCTTGAAGAAATCGAGCGTAACGGAGCCTACGCCCTCGTTCACCACCTTCAAGTCGCCCATAGCCACGTTGCCTACCTTTACGGAGCCAACGCCTTCGTTGTCAATCTTCATCACGTCACCCTTGGCATGATCGATGCTGACGGAGCCAACACCCTCGTTGGTAACATCCAGCTTGTTAGCAAGAATCTGATTGATGCTGACAGAGCCTACGCCCTCGTTATCGATTTCCAGGCGGTCGCTGTTGACAGACTTGGCATAGAAAGCCCCTACCCCTTCCTGAGTAATCTTCACCAGATCAGGACTGGTGATATAAATCTTCAATCTGTTTTTTTCAGAATTACAGCAGGCAGGCACCTTGAGTCTTCCCGTCAGACCGATCTTCACTTCGCCGTCTCGATACACCACCTTGATTTTCTCCTTGAGTTTCTGAGCGAACTCAGTATCCTTGATGGCAGAGTAATCCAGTCGAACGCTGCATTCATCACCGTCGTTCTGTGTATAATAGACACTGGCAACCACATCCACGTCGATCGCCTTGAAAGGCTTCTCTCTCAAATCATCCTGCGTAAACTCCAGGTTTCCCTTCATTTCAGAAGTGGTGGTAGAACCCATACTGCAGGAACAGATGCCCATAGAGGCAAGAAACAAAGTTGCCGAAGCAACCCAAATACTCATTGTTTTCATACTCTTTCGATTTTAAATTTGCTATATTCTGATGCTTAGACGCAAAAGAAACCCGAAAGGTTGCAAAAAGCCCAAAAAGATTGCAAAAAGAGCCACAAATGCCTTGCAATAGAGCCTTAAATGCCTTACAATAGAGCCTTACTTACCATCCAATTAAGCCTCAATTAAGGTTTACGTTAGGCTTAATTGAACGTTACGTAAGGCTCTTTTGAACAGCAAGTAAGGCTTAATTCATCGTCAAGTAAGGTATAAGCCAACGCCATGTATGACACAAGCAAACGTCATATATGACATAAGCAATCATCATATATATCATAAGCCAACGTCGCATACTTTTGAAACATATATAATACCATAAGAAACGTACCCGGATTTTAGACATTTTCACAACTCCGTTACCGTCAACAAAAGGTAACTCCATAGCACTCAGCACAAAAGATTTTCTGTTTTAAGAATATTTAACCCGTAAATCTACTTTATTTGCAATAATTACAGTATATTTGCACCGTTAATTTGCAGATAGAGAAGAGTAATGGCATAGCATTCGCACTTTGCAGTTGCCCTAACCACCTGCTAAAAAAACATTTATTATTCGAGCTGAACTTAAAAATAAGCATTCGAACTGAACTTAAATATAAGTAAAAGTAAAGGTAATAATGAAGTAAGATGATAATGAAGTAAAGATAATAACGTCTAAAATAAAATTAAAACTATTAATAGATATGAAGGTAATCAATTCCAAGATTGCTGCCATCGGTTTGGCGGCATTCGTTTTCGCATCATGTAGCGACAGCAATAGCGACCCTACAGGTGACACAAACCCTAAAGTGGATGTTGCAGAGACTATCACTGCAAATCTTACAAGCAGCTCTGCGGCAGAACTCGCTGCTCGAGTTTCAAATTACAAGAACACAACAGCTAATGCCAGAAAGTTCTTCTTCTCAAGAGCAACTCAGACAAGAGCCTTTGCTTCTGCCGACAAAGTTAATATCCCAGATCCTCCTAAAGATGCAAAACAGTGGAGCTCTGCAGAAGACATGACTGCTGGCAAGACATATTTGATTACCAGCAAGACTACACTCGACATGAGCGGTCACAAAGTCGCTGGTACGACCATCTTCGTAAAGGGTAGTTCAAAGTTGATTTTCGACAGTTCTATTGCAGGCTGTACCATTTACGTTGACGGCGGTGCCACATTGGAGTACAAGGGCAAAGGTGCCTTGGAGATTCCAGCTAATACAACCATCATCAACGATGGCGGTTCTATCATTGCAGATAATGATATCACTGTAGCAGGTAAGCTGTACGCTAAAACTACAAATAATGGTGGCGGTATCGGTTCTGTCAACCCATACGACAAGAACAACAAAAAGGCCATCATCACCCCAAAGCACAACATTACATTCAAGCAGGGTTCTGAGGCCTACATCGGCGGTTCTCTCCATGCTGTTGAACTGAACATTGAGGAAGGCGCAACCGTAAACGTAACCAAGCACATCATGAACGCTACAACAGTTAACGTAAATGGTGCCTTGCAGTTCGGCGGTTTCTTGAGAACAGAGAATTTGAACGTAAAGGGTGAGATGATTGCCAGCAAGAATTCTGCCATCAAGGCTTCAAAGGTATTCAACGCAGAAGCTTTTTCAAGCATCACAGCAGATTACATCAACGTTACCAACAACAAGGGTGATGCTACTCTCAATCTGAAGGGTAACTGCAAGATCAATATCAATAACAAGAGCGATATCTGTACAGACAATATCGTAACTGATAACGCAAGTGCTGGTCAGATTACCTTGAACGATGACAACGCCATCGCTGTTATCAAGGCAAAGAAATTCACCAACAATGGTGATAACCAGATTCAGGCTTTGGCTACATCTGGCAACAACGCAACCTTCCTTCTCCAGTTCACAGAGTGCTATACTGGTGCAACTAAGGAGAATACTTTCGAGGATCTCGATATTGCCGCTTCTTACCTCGACTACGATAAGGCAACTGATGGTAAGGGTGTCAAGGAGAAAGCAGATGGCGCAGACTACAAGGCTTATGGCTATGAGTGGGCTGGTAAACCAGAACTCATCATCGCAGCTCCAAAACTTGACTTGGTTGCAGAAGACAAGACTCCAGGCAATGGTATGTCTGCTACTTGCATCCAGCCAGGAGTTAACGGCAAGTTCTATGTAGCTTACCATACAAACGGCACAGCTTCTAATGGAGCTATCGAGGCTATTAGTCTGGCAAACAACGCCTTGACTATCAATCAGAGTGTAGCATCAGACAATGCAACCAATGACTACAACCACATCCTGGTAGATGGCAACACCCTTTGGGTAGCAGGTAGCCAGAGTGGAAACAAGAGCCACGCTGACGAAGTAACAGGTGTAGGTCCTTTTATGGGACAGATTTCACTGAACAGCGATGGTACGTTCGCTAACAAGATTCAGATTTCTGCTATCGACAGGAAGACCAAAGGTATGGATGCCAACTGTGTAGCTAACTTCGACAATAACCACATCGTTGCAACCACCAAGGGCTTCACTATCTTTAATGCAAAGATGAACAAGTGGAACGAGGGTAACACTGAGGGTAAGTATCTTGTTGCAGCAAACGGCAAGCTCTACGCATTGACAAGCGATGGCACATTGACTGTATATAACGACAATGAAATGAAGAAGGTTGCAGCAACATATAATGTCGGTGAGATTGCTCCTAAGGGCAACAAGACTGTGATTGCAGTAGATGAAGCAAATGGTGATATCTACGTCTGCAAGGGCGAGAAGGGTATCTCAAAGATTGCCGATGGTAAAGTTAGCCAGTTCTTCGAATGCCCAACAATGAAGGCACCAGTAAATACAGATAAGACTGGCGACGTGAAGGGTTGCGCTAATGGAGTTTACGTTACAGCAAGCAACGTATTTGTAGCTTGCGGTTCATACGGTCTGGTTGTTCTCGACAAGAGCGGCAACGTAGTTTGCCACCGTAAGGCATACAACGGCAAGTCTGCCAACTTCGTAACAGTAGATGACAACAACAACATCTTCGTTGCATACGGTAAGAGCCGTGTACAGGTATTCAAGCTTACAGATACCAAGAAGTAATACGAATAAAAGAAATATTCCTTGTTCCCTCCCACCCCTTGTGCGTGGGAGGGAACATTCACCATATTAGAGCTAAGTTGACTGACTGAAACAGGAAATTCGTTCAACAAGAATGTTAACGATAAAAGTTAAGTAAATGAATATGAAAGCTATAAATATTAAATTTGCAACGTTCTCATTTGCCGCAATGCTCTTGGCATCTTGTAGCGACAGCGGAACACCCGGCAACGATCCGGTCATAGACCCTATCGGTAAAGCTGCTACTATCGTTGGTACAAACGTAACCGCAGAGTATGCAGACCAGCTAGCATCCAGAGTATGGAACTATAAAGGTGCATACACTAATACAGCTACAAAAACCAGAGCTCTGGCAACCAGAACAGGGGCTTCAGAGCCAGCCGTTCCTGCAGGAACTCCTAATCTTTCTTCCGTAACAAATAAATGGAATGAACATCCAGGAAACTATATAGTACCAGCTGGTGAAACCCTCAAAGCAGATGGTTACAACATAAAAGGAATGACCATCTATGTGAAAGGTACATTAGAATATAGTTCTGCCTGGGGGGCAGGTGCCTCAATCAATGTATTGAGTGGAGGTAAACTGATTGCGAAAAATAGCAATGAAGTATTTGGAGATACAAAGGTATCCAACTGGGGCACAGTCGAATTTCCAGCCAACCAACAAGAATATCTCATCAAGAATACATTTTATCAGTATGCTGGGGATTTAAATATAAAAGGACACGATTTGAACATACAAGGCGGAGCAGGCTCTACGCTCTTTGTCAAAAACTCCCTCATTGCTAATAAAGTTACCATGAGCGGAGATGCCCAACTGTATGTAACAGACAATGCAACTTTGACTGGAGCGTTCGAAATGTCAGAACGGTCACAAGCCTGGGTAAACAACGTCATGACAACCACCAGCTTGAAGATTCAAAATACTACCATGCTCCATAGCGGTTGTGCCCTCAAGGTAAAGGGGGATGTTTACGCCACCAACGGCACAGAACTCTCCGTCTTGTATCTGAAGGCAAAGAACTACAAGCAAGATTCTGGTGCAACCCTTTACTTGCAAGACCAGAGTATGGTTGACATCGAAGGCAAATACGTGAACCTGAACAATGGTCAAGGTAAGGCAGACTTACCAGACAAGGACGGTGTAGCTGTAATCAAGGCAAATGCCTTCTACTACAATGCACCAGAAAAACAGGGTGATTGGAATCCGGGTGGAGCCAAGACGGTAGATTGCTCTATTTTCTCCACATCAGGAGATAATGCCCATATCATCGTAGATGCAAATGTTATCTATGGAAGTGAAGGGGCTACCACTCCGATTACAGATGACAATACAACTATTGTGTGGAACAATAATGCCAATATCCTCTTCAAGGATGATTCAGAAGCCAAGAACTATGTCATCAAGAAGACTGAGTGCAATCCTAACGGATACAATGCAGACAGGGAGCCTACAAAGGAGCCTACACTCGACTTGATTTCAAGTATCGACTATAATCACGATCACGACATCTCGGCAACATGTATCCAGTCGCTCAACGGAAGACTGTATATGTCTTACCATACCCGTGACAAGAAACACGGTGGCTGTATTGAGGTATTCAGTCCTGTAGAAAACAACAAGGTAACACTGGAGCAGTATCTCTGCGATGACCAGAAAGACCTCGACTTCAACCATCTGCTGGCAGTGAAGCTCAAGTCCGACAAGCGCATGGTTTACTTACCAGGAAGTTCCAACAAGAAGGGTGCAATGCTCGCATACCTCCCTATCCAGGACAATCATCTGCTGGCAGACCAATCAAAGTCTATCACAACAACCATCAATGGCAAGGACACCGTGATTTACGAGAAGCCATTGCAGTTCATCCAGATGAATCCTGCAACAGCAGAATATGCGAAAAAGGGTTATGATGAGAACTGCGTGGTCTATAACGACGAAACCAACCATTTGATCGTTGCAACCACAAAGGGCTATCTGGTTTACAATGCAGATACCAACAATGAGCTTGACAAGATCAACAAGCCAGGAAAGGTAAAGCACATAGCTATCGGCAATGGTAAGATTGTTACAGTTTATCTGAACAGAGAAGCAACCAACGAGACAGAGGCTATCCCTGCTACCGTGGAAATCTTCGACCAGAAGGCAGAAGACCTCAGCAACCCAATCAAGAGCTTCGCCATCAGCACCATTGAACCAAACAACGGTAAGAACGTGGTTCGTGTAGATGATAACAAGATTTACGTTTGCCGCGGTGCTGCCGGTATGTATGTTTACGATATGGAAGGCAATGAACTCTGGCACTATCAGATGCCTAGCCCTACTATCACGGAAGGCGAAAATGCCGGAAAGTATAAAGGTCATGCCAATGGCTGCTACGTAGGAAAGAAGTATGTATATATCGCATACGGCGGATTTGGACTTGTTGTTCTCGACAAGGAAACTCACAAGGTGGTTGCACACCGCAACCTTGCCCACTCTGCCAACTATGTTATAGAATATAATGGCTATATCTACGTAGCCTACGGACAGAGCAGACTGCAGGTATTCCAACTCAAGAATGCCGATCCTGAGGTTTCTTACTAAATAAGGAATCTGATATATGTTCAATTCATAAGAAATAGATAAGAATTATCATTGAGCAATAGAATTCAAAAGACACTAGGTGAATGCAGCTGCAACAGCTTGCAGCTGCATTCATAGTGTTTAAAATAAGAGAAAGATGAAGCGAAAATTGATACTATACACAACGACTGTTCTTCTGATAAATATTGGAGGAGGGGGTGTTATGGCTCAAGATCTGAAACAACAGGCAAAGAAGAAAGCATTCAGCCCGAAGATGCTCGTTTATGAAAATCTGAAAAATGAAAATGTACTCAAGCACTTCAAGAATCGCTTCGCACAACTCGATACCCTACTCAACCACCCTATCTGGGTAAAATCCCCGGTCATCAACCTGGGACTCAACAGTCAGCACACGGCTGACATCAGAAACACAGACTCGCTCTACTGGGCCAAGACAGCCCACGAGCAACTGGCAATAGAAAGACACCACGGACTGGAAGTAACCGGACAGGTGTATGCCAGACCCGATGCCTACTTCGATGCCGACAACGACGACGCTGAACAGGTATCAAAATATAAGGTAAAGACCCAGGCAGAACTGGGATGGAACATCATCAACAGCAAATTCTACCAGGGCAAGGAAAAGAAAGCCAAAGTAGCTTTGGCTAACGAACTCTCCAGGCTGCAAAGCAAGAAGAGAATGACAGCAGACATCTATGAAAAGGCAGCTGAAGAGCTGACCGAACAATATAACTTCTACATCGGTACCATCATCGCTCACCGACTGGACAACCTCGATATCATGAACGAGGCATACCAATACATGCTGGAGAAAGACCGAATCAGCAACGACAAGATGCTGAAGGTGATGAACGAGAAACTGGCAGCAGAATACGATATCTCCATCCTCTGCTCCGACCACGACATCTCCAACAAGCCCATCTACCGCATAAAGCCAACCCGGATTCTGGTAGATACAACAGCTCTCTGGCACCACATCGACGAGGAAAGCATCGACGCAAGAATCGTGATGGTAAAAGAACAGATTGCCGACAACGACAGCAAGTTGGCTAATTACTTATCGACGACAAGAATCACGCCTTTCGCCAGATGGTCATCCTACTGGCAAAGCAACAACAAGATAAGCAACAACGGTGATATCGGAGTGCGGTTCACCATCCCGATCTACAATGAGAATCCACGCAAGCGCAAGGCTCTCGAAACAGAAAAGGAAATCATCAGAAGCAGCAGAAGCACCGATGTCAAGGAAATCAAGCAGTCGGTAGGCATCCTGCTGAAGAGAATAGAGAATTTGAACCATGCCATCGCCACAGAGGCGTTCCATATAGAACAGACCGGCAAATACATCGATATGAGAAGATTTGCCTACAAGAACCAGAAGCAGGGGTACAACTACCTGATGAGAATGGACGAATATACGGGATTCCTCGAAAGCATGGAGAGAATGTATAAGCTGATGTTAAACCGCGGACTTGCCATCATCAATATCGAGAAGGCAGTAAGCATCTACGACAACAATACTATCTTCAGGGAAATAGAACTATGAATGAGTTTCAATTTAATAGCACGCCGCAGGAACAGGCAATGTCTGACATGCTCAAGTCGCAGAGCCACCGACTGGCAAGACAGCAGATTATCTTCGCACTGATCTTCCTGCTCGTCATCGTACTGGCGGCATACTATATCGTCACAAGAATGATATGGGTCACCTACGACGGATACATCACCATTGATGAAAATCCCATCTCGGCAATTGACGACATCTACATCCTCAAGATAAACAAGGAGGTGGGAGAAGTGGTACACAAGGGTGATACCCTTTACTCCTACGTGCTGCTAGGAAACATCGTAAACCAGTATGACCCCAACATCCTACCTTCGGCTGTAAAGGAAACGCACGACATGGAGGTGCAGGCACAGCTGGCAAGGGAAGAAATCCCCGTGCTCCGTACCCGTCTGGCAGAACTGAAAAAGCAGAAGGCTTCAGAGAGTTCGGATATCTACTACGGACTCACCGACAACACCAAGCGCAATGCCCTGGATGCAGAGATTGCCGAAGTGGAAGAAGAACTCAGAAAGCAGGCGAACAAGGTGGAAATCTACGCCAAGGCAAAGAACACCACCTATAACTTCATGGCAAAAAGAGGTGCTGCCAGCAACAATGCAGACATGCCCTACTCCAGCAACAAGAGCGTCTATAGCCAGGGACTGATACACTACTGCTGCGCTCCAGCCGATGCCTACATCACGAAGATCAATGTAAGCGACAAGACGCTGAGGTTCAAGAGCGAGGAAGTCATGACCATCCAGCATACCGACTACGCTGCATGCCATCTGGCAGTAAACATCTACGTGCCCAACGACAAGGTGAAGTATATGGAGAGTCCTGACGATGCAGACGTCATCATCAACAAAGATCTGGAGCTGAAAGCCAAGCTACAGATGGTGGGTCTGAGAGTAGAGGAAATTCCGAAGCATCTGCAGAGTAACTTTTCGCATGATGCCAATGCAGTGGTTGCCGTCTTCACCCTGAACCCTAACCAGAGAGTTCCGGCATGGGTGATGAGCAACAAGCTGCCAGTGAGAGTGAGAATCAACAAGATCAGCGCTATGCTCGATCCAAAACCACTGCCGATGTACACCATCCCAGTGGACAAGAATCAAAATGTCGTAAGAAGTTCGAAGCTGATTTCGACCGACAAACCAAAGTAAAGAACCAGAAGAAATGATTGGACTTAAAAGAAACAAACGTGGAGACATGGTGCTCACCATCGACAGCTATGTCGATATCGACTCGACACCAGATATCCAGTCCGACTACTTCGATTGCATATATATCAATACGAAGAGTGAGCGAGCGTTCCATGCTATTCTGTTTGGAGCCAGCCCTATCCTATCGTACAAATGCAGCTACAAGCCGATATTCGTCAATATGGCGCTATCCGGCAAGGAGCAGATCATTGACTACATCATCGATGCCTATGTCAGCGATATGAGCAATGAGAAAGTATATGAGATCATTGACAAGATCAAGGCTGCCAAGGAGAAATATGGCATCAAGCAGGAGGTGGTACGCCCAACTCAGCCTAACCAGCTCTTCTCCAACATCCTGAGGTATCTGCTCTCCAGAGACCAGAGAATCCTGACTCACAGGCTCATGGAGAAATCGTCATTGGGCTACATCAATCCTATCTTCGAGCACTATCACAGCATAAGCCTGTTTCATCTCGCCGAGATGTTCTCCTTCATAGATACGCTGGAGGAATATGGCGCTCTGCGTAAGCACAAATACCTCATCAAGGAACATCTCTGCCCGAAGTGCAACCACAGTCACCTGCTATACACGGAGTGCTGCCCTAAGTGCGGAAGTTCGAATCTGAAGATCCAGAACATCATCCACCACTTTTCCTGTGCCAACGTGGCACCGGAAAGTGCATACAATGTGGGAGGCATGCTCATCTGCCCGAAGTGCCACAAGAGACTGAGACACATCGGTGTGGACTACGACCGACCAGCAGTGATCTATTCCTGCAACGACTGCGAGAACTCGTTTACC
>JAIINY010000074.1:0-11795 GCA_022741625.1 Prevotella sp.
TTGAGTTACTCAAAACCTTTCGAGTTACTCTCGAAAGCACTTGCCTATCGGTAGATACCTCTCCAAAGTCGAGTATCTGAATCAACCTATCGGTAAGTATTGATTTGCAAATATGATGATTGAGTGACTTACTGACGTACTGATTCATTGTCGTATTGATATACAGACAGAAAGTATTGTATATATGTTTATATGTATATCATTCATTTGAACAAACGTTAGAACGTTCTAACGGTAACGCTATTTCATATATCGCATCATCTTGTCGATGCAACTTCGCTTCTGCTCTTCATTCGGATGAACATAAAGGTTAAGCGTAGTACTAATATCGGCATGTCCCAAAAGAACACTCACAGTCTTGTAATCGCAATGACTCTCAATACAGCGAGTAGCAAAACTGTGACGTAGCCCATGGAATTTTAATCGCGGAATATCCAACTGCTTCAATAGCTTGTTAAAATAGTTGCGATACGTTCTTGGCTCAGTCGGTTTTGTGTTGTTCGTGAGGACATAGTAGTCCTTGTTCACCACCTTCATCAAAGACTTAAAAATTCTGACAAGTTCTTTACTCAAAGGAATCTCACGCAAAGAGTTCTTTGTCTTAGGAGTATTAATCACAATCTCCGTATGTGGTTTATCAGAATCCACAATATAAATGCGCTCGATGGTGCGATTAACATGAAGTAATCCTGTGTCCATATTAATGTCAGACCATTTTAAGGCGCAAACTTCTCCAATACGAAGTCCTGTAGAAAGACACACAAGTATCCCCAAATTAGGAAACGTGAAATTGTCTTTGAGATAGTCCATCAGCTTCTTTTGATGCGCCTTTGTCAAGATTGGCAATGTAGCCTTTGGCTGATTGGCAGGAAACTTAACTTTCCACTCTACATGATTGAGCCAACCTTGCTTCTCTCCGAAACGAACCACCATTTTTAAAACAATGAGCATGTCCTTGATACTTTTTTGGCTCAATCCATGATTCAACTTGTCCAAGGCAAAAGCCTGAACCTCTTCTTCCGTAACCTCCATCTTGCCTCCAAAGACTGGAAGCAAATGGTTCTCCAACGATAACAAATACACTGCCATCGTTGATTGCTTGACATACTGGCGTTTGTCTTCTTTCCAAATGTCTGCAATCTCCTTAATTGTCTTTTTATTATTAACCATGTTATTATTTTAAGGGAATAGACCCTTATATAAATAAGGCGAAAGATGATTAGGGAAAATTGCATCCTAATGTACCCCATTTGAGATTCCCTGAGTTTCAAGGGGAATGGGAGAAGCATGGACTATCAGAATATCTTGACTTCAAAAATGGACTTAACCCAGATTCAAAGAGATTTGGTAAGGGAATAAAGTTTATTTCTGTGATGGATATTTTGAATAATCCAGTAATAACATATGATTGCATAAGAGCATCAGTTCAAGCTACAGATGCAGAAATATCTTCGTTTTCTGTTGAAAATGGAGATATTCTTTTTCAGCGTAGCTCCGAGACCTTGGAAGATGTAGGACGTGCGAATGTTTACATTGATGATAGAGTTGCTGTTTTTGGTGGCTTTGTTATTAGAGGAAAGAAAAAAGCGAACTATAATCCTTTGTTTTTTAGATATTTGTTGTCAAGTCCTTATGCCCGCAAAAGAATAATACCTATGGGAGCAGGTGCACAGCATTTTAATATTGGACAAGAGGGACTTAGTAAAGTTTTATTGAATTTCCCATCCATAGAAGAGCAGACCAAGATAGCGTCATTGCTCCATCTGCTTGACGAACGTATCGCTACCCAAAGCAAGCTGATTGAGGATTTGAAGAAGCTAAAGTCTGCGATTGTTGAAAAGGTCTTTTGTTCTCCAAACCAAGAATATCCCATGTGTCGTATTGAGGGATTTGAGCAAGCACTATCTACTTACAAGATGAGTGACTTTAGTTCTCGCATAGCTACAAGAAACAAGGATTCCAAGTGTTCATTAGTGCTAACTATCGCTGCCCAATATGGTTTAGTTAATCAAGAGTTTTTCTTTAATAAATCCGTTGCAAGCGAAAATCTTACAGGATATTATTTGCTTCATAAAGGAGAATTTGCTTATAACAGAAGTTACTCTGCTGGATATGATTGGGGAACCGTCAAACGATTAGACAATTATGACGAAGGTGTACTATCAACTCTTTATATATGCTTCAAAATAAATGAAACCATTGTTGATTCTGATTATCTTGCCTATTACTTCGAATCAACTAAATGGCATAGAGGCTTGTCTGATATTGCTGGTGAAGGGGCAAGAAATCATGGTCTGCTGAATGTCTCTATGGCAGATTACTTCAACACCAAGCATCGGTTTCCTGTAATTGAAGAGCAAAAGGCTATAGCCAAAATACTAAATGCCATTACAGAGAAAGAAAGGAAAGCTACCCTGTTGGGAGAATGCTATCAAAAACAAAAGCAATATTTGCTTTGCCAAATGTTTACATAAACATTTGACGAAGCAAGTATTGTTTCTGCGAACCGAATAGTTTCAATATACTTTGTTCAAAATCAATCTTGGAGTTTAGAGCAGATGGCATCTTTGCTATATCCAGTTGTTTTTCTTTTGTTGGTATTGGGCAACGTATATTGTTTATATCTTTCAAATAGACAGTTTTCATCGTACCTTCTGTAACAATACGACTAACAGCTTTTTTGAAGTAAGATGAAGACATGAAATAATACAAGAACTCTACATCAATGTTTGGCTTTGGTACAATTCCCAATATTCCTTGTTTAGTACAAACAGGATATGTTGTTATTGTGATTTCTCCAATGGTAGCACCATTGGAAAATAGGATGGAAAGTGTAGGCACAAGCCAAGCTGATGATTTTTGCAAACCGAGTTCTGTAATAAAGTCTTTATTCTCAGTCAAATACTTCTTTTTCAAATCGTCAATTTTGACGAATGGTATCTTGCCATTAACGTAGAAACTGGCATTTGAAGTTGTTGGAGTTCCACCCTCACCTGCCATTTCATACAAAGAACCAAACTTTGCAAAATCAGTATCAAGGGAGTTTATCGCATAATCTATAATCGCAGACTTTTGTTTTTTTAATTCCTCAATCAGCTTGCTTTGGGTGGCAATTCGTTCATCAATCAAAGAAAGTAAAGTGCTGATTTTCTGCTGCTCTTTGTTGGATGGGAATGATACAGTTAAGCCTTTTATGCTTTCGCCATACAAATGAACAACCGACACACCTTGTGCAATCTTGGCTATATTATACTTTCTTACGCCATTAAGCTGATAACTAAAGAATCTACCATCACCATCTTTCAATCTAATAATATTTAAGTCACCTCCAAGAAGTACGTCAGGAGATAATACACAACGAGCTGTTGAAATGTCAATAGCCGTTTCTCCAGAGGAAGGAATAATTATATCATTAGCACAACTACGTACAAGATTTTTATCTGAAATATCTGTTTTGCTTACAACATAATCTATCACTTCAGACTTATAGGTTGTATATAATTCACCGTACAATATACAAGGAGTCCCAGTAGCACTTCTTTGATCTTTGGAAATGCCACTTCCTTTAGTTAAGATTGCAATATCCCCCAACTTACACTTCTCCCATTCCCCATGAAATTCCGGGAATCTTAAATGGGGTACATTCAGTTTATTTTGTTCTTTATTTGTTACCATAGTTATTTTAAATCCTTAATTGTTTGTTATACTTTCCTCTACTGGTATTTACTCTTCTTTTGGGTCGATGTCAAACGGAAGCAATGGTGTATCATCATCATTGCCATTATTGAATCGGTCGAAATCTGAGATATATGAACGGTCTTGAATAACCTTAAACTTCTCATACTCAGAATAAGCCTTATCTCTTGCTTCCTCTTGGGAAACCTTGCCTGCACTACTCTTTGAATCATAATCCATAGTTGCAAGGAATTGTTGTAAGCGTTGCTTCCAATCATCCATCGTTGTGATAATATGACGCCGTGCACGAGATTCGGCAAGGTCAAGAAAACTTGTTGTTATTGTATTGAGCTGAGACAGTTCATCTTCTGAAAGATAGTTTTTGGCAACAATCGTATCAGACTTTTGCACTCTGCCATTAGGTGCTTTTTTCCATGTGGTCAAGCCCATGTGTGGCATTTCTGCATCGGCACGTTCATAAACAATCTCTGCTGCCGTATGATTGGTAACAGCCAAGTGCATCATATTCTGTACCATCTTATAAAAGAGTTTAGTACTCTCAGCTTTTGCATCATAGTCAGCACTACACTCAGCGTAAATGTCAGTTATCTTTTGATAGTATCTACGCTCTGATGTGCGAATTTCACGAATGCGTTCCAGCAAATCATCAAAGTAATCCTTGCCAAAGTGCTTACCTTGTTTCAAACGCTCATCATCTAACACATATCCCTTGATAACAAATTCCTTCAATACAGAAGTTGCCCATATACGGAATTGGGTTGCTTGATAGCTGTTAACTCTATACCCTACAGCTATGATAACATCAAGATTGTAGAACAAAGGAGCACGCTCTACATCACGCTCACCTTCAAGTTGAACGTGTTGAATTTTTCTACAAGTTGTCTCTCTTTGCAATTCTCCCGATTCATAAATCTGAGAAATATGATAGGCTATAGTTGCCCTATCAACTCCAAACAAAGAAGCCATTCTTTTCTGTGACATCCAAAAGGTCTCACTGTTGAATATCACTTCAATGCGAGTCTCACCTTGTGCAGTCTTATATAGTAAGATGTTGGATTCCAACGAGTTCTGCACAATCTCTGTCATAGATACAGACTGCGAGAAATATTCTCTTGCTTGCTTCACCAATGGCTTTCTTGTATCTGCATTCTCTGCTATTATCATACAGGCCATTCGTGAAAGATGGAACGTTTCTACCTTACGAAACGCACCATTGCCCACCTTGAACATATCAACCGCATGGTTGAAATGCTCATCTATAGTCATGCCTTTACTACCTGCAACATTGATGGCTTTATCTATCACATTTTGGAATTTCCAATATGCTGAATATCCCATGGCATTGCAAAGGTCACGAGAGTTCCAATATTCTTTGCCGCTATCATCCACCTTCCGAATTTCATCGAATGTAGGACGCATATCTGGTACATTATTCTCTTCCATATATTTTATTCGTTAGATGGTTCCAAAATGAAAATGAGTTCAGACTCTGCAACATCGCACTTGTCGAACAAGTAGCGGAGACAGGCTATCTTACCCTTATTACCCATAGATGTCCAAAGATACTTATCAGTACCTATTTGCGTGCAATAGTTCAAATCAGCTTGTTTAGCAGTCCAAAGATATGCACCTCCATCATAGAGGGAATCTATAATATCAGGATAACGCTCAGACAACAATAATACAATTTTTATAAGCATATCTTTCCATATCGTTTCGTTATACTCATGTCCAAACACACGGAATCCTCTAAGTATTCTATTTGTTGGAGAGAATGATTCTTCGTCCAAAGATACTTCTTCAACAGGTTTTGGCAATGGCTTGAAATCTGTTTTTGGCAGAGGATACAAGCGCAAGAAAGCTTCACATATCTCTTTACTACGCTTTTGTAATTCTTCTTCCGTCCATTTTTGACAGTCAGTAACGCTTCTTGTTAAACGATATTTTGAATCCTTATAACCAGGATATACAATGTTATCTACCGTTCGACCATCACGTTTGATTTCAAAAGCCTTATTACTTAGTTCACTATTTATACCTGTCAATGTCAGATTGGCAAACGTATGCAAATATCTTTCTTGAATTTTCTCAAAATTATCACCAAGCATTTCACGCCACTCTGCATTTAAAGTTTGTGGCATAATGTGCTCAATCGTTGCATCCTTACTCTTCATGTCGGATGCCACATCATTATATTCACCATGCACAGAGTTTTCAAGTCTTTCAAAAAGGAAAATTTGGAAAGGTTTGAGCATGTGATAAGCATCACGATTCTCTATTGCTTCGACAAACTGTGTATCTCTTGGCAACTGATAGTTTCCATCACGGCGCATAATATGATAAGTCAAAATATCAGAGTAAGTAAAGCTATTTTCCATTCCTGCTTTTTCATACTCTTCCATACTTTTTAGCACATCTTTATGCAAAGCGCAGAAAACCTGAGTTAAGGCATTTCCTGGCATATTGCATACAATACGTCGAGCCATATAATTCTCGACTAAGTCTATAGCCTTGAAGATTTCATCTTCTGTAAGGTGCTTTTCATCAGCATATTTCAAAAACTGAATAAAGAACACATTAGCCACATCAGTCTCTATATTGCAAATATGACGCATTTTGTCAGACAGTTTCTTTGAGTTGAGTTTACCCTCAGTAACTTGCTGATAATATTGAGCATAAACAAGCATCTCTGCAAGTTCTTCCTTACGGTCATGCCCTAACATGTACTTCTTCCATGCACTATATAAGTTAGACAATCTCACAGGGCGTTGGAGTTGTTGCTTGATAGTTAAGTAGTCACGAAGAAACATTGTTGGTTCGTTCTCCGTAGCTATCTCTATCTTTTGCCAATATGTTTTGAAGTAATATTGCTGTTCTTCTGCTGTAAGAGACATCAATAAATAGTTTCTAATCTCATCAGCACCTGTCAAATCCAAGCCTGTAGAATTAAGACTTTCAAAAATAAGTTGAGGTTGGTCATTACCATCCAATTCTATTGATATAATTTGCAAACGTTCAATAGCATTCAATAAAGCATCAAACGAAAGCTGATGAGGTTCTTTGGTCAAACGCTCATAGAAATATTGATAATTACGGGTCATCTTAGAATCTTTCACATAATTATCTACATCATGCTCAAAGATTCTATCGTAAGCCTCCATATCATTTTCAATGGGTAAAAGTTTGATTTTTCTTTCTGTACCACTAAACTTTGCCATCAAGAATTCCTCTTTCGCCTCTTCTATACTTCCTTTATCACCTTCAAGTTTTCCATCTTCTACGGCATGAATGCCTGCCAATAACAGCAACGAAACTGTTGTAAGGCGTTGCTGTCCATCAATGACAAGTCGATTGATGCCATAGCCATCTGCTGGAGATGTAACTATAGAACCAAAGAAATGAGTCGGTCTGCCAGAATGAACCAAATCCACCAAGTCGTTGAACAACTGATTGCAGTTCTCGGTTAACCAACTATAATTACGCTGATATACAGGAATGATAAATTGCACTCTACCTCCTGCAATAACTCTACTTAACAATAATGCATCGCCCTTCATATCAATATTCTTTTAATATTCTACTCAACCAGCCCCAACTCTTTCAGATATACATCAATCTGCTTGTCGAGGTCAGCACGCTTAGCTTCCAAATCCTTGATTTCCTTCATGACCGCATGAATGTCGATAGGCTCTTCTTCCTCGAACGTATCTACATAACGAGGAATGTTAAGGTTATAGTCATTGTCGGCAACCTCTTGTAAAGTTGCCAAATGACTATACTTCTCGATTTCCTTGCGCTCACGATAGGTATCAACTATCTTCTTAATGTGCTCTGGGCGAAGCTTATTTTGTGTCTTTATCTTTTCAAACTCCTTGCTGGCATCTATGAAAAGTATATTATCATCATCCTTGCGGCACTTCTTTACCACAATGATACAAGTTGGGATACTTGTACCATAGAAAATGTTGGCAGGCAAACCGATGATGGCGTCAATATAGTTCTTCTTCTCAATGAGGAAACGGCGAATCTTACCTTCTGATGCACCACGGAAAAGAACACCATGAGGAGCAACACATGCCATCGTTCCACCTTCATTAAGATGATGGATCATGTGAAGTATGAATGCATAGTCAGCCTTAGACTTTGGAGCCAAGACACCAGCCTTGCTAAATCTATCATCATTATTAAATTTCTCCGCTGCACTCCAGGCTGTAGAGAATGGCGGATTAGCTACTACCGCATCAAACTGTTCCTCAGGGAAAGCATCATCTTCAAGAGTATCTCCATTCTCTATGTCAAAGTCACTAAACTTAACTCCATGAAGCAACATGTTCATTCGGGCAAGGTTGAATGTCGTAGGGTTCTTCTCTTGACCATAAATCAAATCAGCCTTACCATTGCGAGCAGTACGGAGAAGCAATGAACCTGAACCACAAGTTGGGTCATATACATTTTTCAAGCGTGTTTTGCCTGTAGTAACTATATCTGCAAGAATCTGACTTACTTCCTGTGGGGTATAGAATTCTCCGGCCTTTTTGCCAGCTCCTGCGGCAAACTGACCTATCATATACTCATAGGCATCGCCGAGAATATCAATATCAGAAGCCTCGTTTAAGCCGAAGTCGATACCATCAAGAGCAATCAATACTTCACTAATCAAATTGTTCTTATCCTCTGCGGTCTTTCCCAATTTAGGAGAAGCGAGGTCTATATCAGAGAACAAACCTCCAAAATCCTCTTCACTATCGTGTCCAATGGTACTATCCTCTATTTTCTTCAATGAACGCTCCAGCTGTGGAAGTATATTCTCCTTGCGATTGATAGCCTCTATTACAGAAGAATACAGGTATTCTGGCTCGATGAAATAACCGAGTTCATTCATGCAAAACTTCTTCAACTCCTCCTTCAGTTCTTCCTCATTACTTGCCCAGGCTTCCTTAAAGTTACTTCCATCCTCTTCAAGTTCAGCATCAATACACATTTCTATCTTTTCAGACAAGTACTTATAAAAGATAAAGCCCAAAGTGAAATACATGAAATCACTGGCAGACATATTGCCACGCAAAGTATTGGCTACTGTCCAAAGTTGCGTACGCAGTTTTTGTTGTAATTCTTCACTCATATTTTTTTCTTTTAATTTTCTTTTTTATTCCCAACTGAATGTTTCGATAATTTTACGCAGTTTTAAAATCAATGACTCTTTAAGATGAATACGCTGCAAGAAACGCAGTCCCTTTTTCTCCTTGATAGCCTTCTGCAAAATTTCTGGCTTTTCCCGATGTAAATAATCATACTCCTGCACATATTTAATAAGTGCATCTTGACTTACTCCCACTTCCGTAGCCAATGAAGTAACCGCATGGGCTCGTGCCTGAGTAACATAGGTTGTCAGACGACTCTCCAAATCCATCTTGCCATCAGCTTTCGACTTTACAAATCCAGCTTGGTCATTATCAACATTGTCACGGATGAAGTGGTCGATAAGTTTAGCCTTATTGCGCATAGCTGGGTCTTTTATCATCGTGTCGATAATATTCTGTCGTTTCATCTGATAATCATCGCTTGCAGGATTGAGGTCTTCTATCAATTCCAGTATATATGCTACATTAATAACATCACTATGCAACAACTCCAGACAGAAATCAATATCGTCGATATCTGCTGTTGGGTCTTCATGCGCCATTCCTTCATCTTCTTTGCCATTGTCATCGTTCTTGTCATCCTCATCATCTTGTATGAATCCCATCGTCATATCAAGATATTTAGAGCGGTAATCGTTGTATTCCTGCTCTGTCATTACCAAAGATGAATCATCGGCATTCCACTCTTCATACACCTGAATCTCAGAATGTTTTCTGATAATATCACGGAAAGCGAGGATAAAATTGCGCTTGTCATATTCACTCTGCAACTTGTCAATGGAAGCCATGTCCGGATAACGCGCTTTAAAGTTCTGGCATAACTCATCCAAATCTTTCTTTACATCAGCAAATGGTTTACGAAGTACGAATCCCAATGCCTCAGGAGCGTCAGTATTGCTGAACAACTTGATAGCTCTATCAACATTGTCCTTCAAATTACGGAAGCAGACAACTTTCCCGAATCGCTTTTTCTCATTGAGAACACGATTCGTACGACTGAAAGCCTGCAATAAACCATGATATTCAAGGTTCTTGTCAACATACAACGTATTTAGTTTCTTGGCATCAAAGCCAGTAAGGAACATACCAACGACAAGCAGCAAGTCCAACGGTTCCATGTCAGCACGTTTCTTCTTCATGCGAAGATTGATGTCATCATAATATGCACTGAAATTGTCTGTTGTAAAAGCAGTTCCGTACATATTATTATAATCATCCATGATGGTTTGCAGCTTGTCACTCGTAACGGTATTGTCAATAAATCCATTGTTCATACCTGTATTATCATCGTCCTGGCTTTCATTTGCTGCGTATGTGAACACAGCACCTATCCTTATCTTAGGATGTAATGACTTGAAGATGTCATAGTACTTCAAAAGCATAGGCACAGACTGGACGGCAAACAAAGCATTGAAATCACCATCGTATGTTGACTTGTTGAAGTTGTTGAGGATGAATTGAGCAATCTCCTTCATTCGCTGTTCTTCCATCAAGTCAACATCGCCTTGACCTTGATAATACTCCACAAGGAAACCGAGTACATTCTCATCAGCAATAGCATCCTTTATCAAATAACGATGAAGACACTCGCCAAAGACCTCTGCCGTGGTATGCTCGCCCTTGGCATTCTCTGAGAATATTGGAGTACCAGTAAAGCCAAATATCTGTAAGTTCTTGAAGAAACCAACAATATTCTTATGGCAATCACCAAAATGACTGCGGTGGCATTCATCGAATATCATCACTACTTTCTGGTTCTTGACATCTTGCAAATGCTTGTTGTAAGCATCACGAGTAACTGCACAGTTTAACTTTTGGATGGTGGTAATGATTATCTTTGACTTTCCACTCAATCGCTTTATTAGCTCATAGGTGTTATCTGTACCATCTACTGCCCCAGGTTCAAAAGCCTCATACTCTGATTGTGTTTGCGTATCAAGGTCGTGACGGTCAACGACAAACATCACCTTGTCTATACCATCAATCTCAGAAACAAGTTGAGCCGCTTTGAATGAAGTTAATGTCTTACCGGCACCAGTAGTATGCCATATATAACCATTCTTGTTAGAGTTCTGCACCCTATCCAGAATTTTCTCTACGGCATAATACTGATATGGACGTAATACCATCAAGCATTTGTCTCCCTCATGCAGAACGATATACTTACTTATCATCTTACCCAAGGTACATTTGTCGAAGAAGAACAATGCAAACTTGGAGAGATCATTAAACGGCACATTCTCAGCATCTGTCCAATTGAAAGTGAACTTGTAGCCACTGTTAGGATTGTTGGCAAAATAACGAGTGTTCACACCATTTGAAATCACAAACAACTGTATGTAGTCAAACAAGCCATGAAACGAAGTCTTGTGGTAGCGCTGTATCTGATTGTAAGCTTGCTTTAACTCCACGCCACGTTTCTTTAGCTCTATTTGAACCAAAGGCAAACCATTGATAAGTATTGTGACATCATATCGACACTTCTTTCTACCTTCCACTGTAATCTGGTTGGAAACCTGGAACTCATTCTGACACCACTGCTGGCGATTGAGAAATTCAACCCACACACGTTCGCCTGTTTCCAATTCTAATGGAAACAGGTCTCGCAGTTTCTTGGCTTTCTCAAAACGAGTACCGCCCTCTAAGTGAATTTTTATCTTTTCAAATTCACTATCCGTAAAACTTGTACGTCCATGACGGGCAAGTTCTTTCTTATTATGCTTTTCGAGTTGAGTCTTGAAGTTCTGGTCAAGATTTGTTTCTTCTTCAATCTTGACATATTCATAACTCATATCTTGAAGTGTCTTTATCAGTCCCTGTTCCAGGGCTGCTTCACTTTGTGTCACCATATCCGTTTCGTTTGTAAGCGGCTCCGCGTTTATACCTTGCCCTTTATCGTAAAAGTTCTTACCTTTGCACCATAATTTTAAAAGCAATGAAATTATGAGAGCAACAGAA
>JAIINY010000075.1:0-11738 GCA_022741625.1 Prevotella sp.
CTGAATAAGGAGTTTCTGATTTTTTTATTCTTTCTCGCTCTCAGTGGCACCTTCTGGTTGATGATGACGCTCAATGAGACCATGGAGAGAGAATATAAGATTCCTATGCGCCTGGTGGGAACACCACGTAATGCGGTGATAACAGGAGATTTGCCTGATACTGTGCGTATTACGGTGCGTGATAAGGGATTCACCCTGATAACCTATGCTTTCCGTCCGCTTAATTTCAAGTTTAACAACTATGCAGATGAAACAGAGGGACAGGGTGTGATTCCGGTAGCTGATGTCCAGAAGCAGATTCTCTCGCAGCTCTATGGTTCGAGCAAACTCCTGCAGGTAAAGCCGGGCAAGTTTGATTTCTACTTCACCTATGGTGCTTCCAAGAAGGTGCCGGTGGTGTTCAGGGGAAAGATTACGACCAGCAAGAGCTATTATCTGGCGCATACCGAGTTTTTCCCTTCTACGGTTACCGTATATGCCAACAAGCGACAGCTCGATGAGGTCAAGGCTGTAGAGATCGTACCTTTCTATTACCGCAATCTCCAGGATACCATCCGGGAAAATGTGCGCATCAAGAAGATTCGAGGCGTTAAGGTAATGCCTGATATGGTTCGACTGGCTGTGTATCCGGATGTCCTGACCGAGGAAATGGTGGATGTTCCGATTACGGCTATCAATATGCCGCCCGATAAGGTGCTCAGAACTTTCCCATCCAAGGTGTCGGTGAAGTTCACTATCGGAGCTAGTCTCTTCAGAACCATCAAGCCTAGCCAGTTTACGGTGGTAGTGGATTATAATGAAATCGCTGCCAATCCTTCAGATAAGTGTACCCTGCAGCTGCGTAGTGTGCCTCGTTCGGTAAGCAAGGCGTCGCTGGAAATGGAAACGGTGGATTATCTGCTGGAACAGCAATGATAATTGATAATTTACAATTCATTGTTATGAAGATAGCTATAACGGGGGGCATAGGTAGCGGAAAGAGCTATGTGTGCAGAATCCTGGAGAAGCACGGCATCAGGGTTTACGACTGCGATGCCGGGGCTAAGCGGTTGATGAGGCAGGATGCTGACTTGCAGGCGGGCTTGAAGAAGTTGGTCGGCGAGGAGGTGTACAGTGCCGATGGTATCTTGCAGAAACCGGTGCTTGCCCAGTTTATCCTTATAGGCGAGGCAAACAAGCAGGCGGTAAACGATGTGGTGCATCCCGCAGTGGCTCGTGATTTCGAGCAGAGCGACTGTGAGTGGATGGAGAGTGCCATCCTCTTTGATAGTGGGTTCAATCGTCGTACCCATTTCGATAAGGTGATATGTGTCTCGGCTCCCGTTGCCGTTCGTCTGCAGCGCATCATGCAGCGCGATCATATCTCTCAGGAGAAGGCGCAGCAGTGGATAGATGCCGTGATGCCGCAGGAAGAGCTGATAGCCCGTTCGGATTATGAAATCGTGAATGATGGGGTGAGCGATGTGGAAGCGCAGGTAGTGCATCTGCTCAATCTGCTCAATCCATCAGATAATTGAGCATATTAAAAAATAAAAATAGATTATAATAGACAATGGAAACAATTCTTTCAATTGCAGGCAAACCAGGCCTTTACAAATTGGTATCAAGAGGTAACAGAACTCTTATCGTTGAGACTCTCGACGAAACTCACAAGCGTGTGCCAGCTTTCGCTACAGACCGTGTAACCAGCCTTGGTGACATCGCTATGTACACAGATGCAGACGAGGTGCCATTGTGGGAGGTACTCAACAGCGTAAGCAAGAAGGAAGAGGGCAAGCCAAGTTCTTTCAACTACAAGAAGGCTTCTGCTGCTGAGCTTCACGATTACTTCGCTGAGGTTCTTCCTAACTACGATCGCGATCGTGTACACGACAGCGACATCAAGAAGCTCCTCCAGTGGTACAACATCCTCGCTAAGTACGGTATCACAGATTTCAAGGCTACTCTTGCTCCAACAGAGGGTGAGAATGTAGATGATCGTGCTGAGCAGGTTGCTGAGTAAGATTCATGGGTATATAAAGGTCGCCCTGAAAGGGCAAAAGCTTTTCATGTAAAATGCTTTTGCCCTTTCAGGGCGACTTTGTTTATTTATTTTTTTTCTATCTTCTTCAATTCCTTCTCAAATCTTCTCCGATACATTTCGCCCGCTATGGTCAAACCGAACGGGAAGGCAATCCAGATGCCCAGCAATCCCATGCCGCAAGGGAAACCGAGGGTATAACCCAATGGCAATGAGATGACGAAATAGGCGATGAAGGCATAGAGCACCATCGGCTTCACGCAGGCAATGCCTCGAAGCGCATTGGCAAAGGTGTATTGCAGACCATCGCCAAACTGATAAACCATCATCAGGATAATCAGCGTAGCTACATACGTCTGTACCTCTACGTTATCATTAAACCATCCACCTATCTGGTGGCGGAGCAGAAGTACCGGCAGCCCCATGCAGAGCGAGAACAGCAGGTTCAGTCGGAATCCGTCGTAGGCATTGAGGCGAACGGCGGCATAGTCTTTCTGACCCATAAAGTGGCTCACACGGATGGCCATGGCTGCTGCCATACCCGAGAGCACGAGGTAGAAGAGCTGGGAAATGGTAATCATTACCTGGTGAGCTGCCAATGGAATGGTGCCGAGCCAGCCTACCATCACGCAACTCAGCGTAAAGGCAGCCGATTCCATACCTAGCTGGAGAGCCACCGGCCAGCCCAGTCGGTTCATCTCCTTGAAATCCTTCCTGTTTACGCAACTGTGTACAATGTCATAACTGTAGGTTCTGAATTTCCTGCAGGTCACTACCATTCCTACCATCGCCAGTGCCATTAGGATTCTACTTGCCAGGGTAGAGATTCCGGCTCCGAGCAATCCCAGTTCCGGGAAGCCAGCCACACCGTAGATGAGCACCCAGTTGCCCAGGATGTTCACGATGTTACCGCCTATCATCGCCCACATTGCCACCTTGGTCTGTCCGATTCCGTCGAGGAATTGCTTCATGGTATAGAAGATTCCCATGAAGAGCACCGATGCCAGATTCACCAGAAAGTAAGGGCGGATAAGCTCCAGCAGTTCCTCCGGCTGTCCGATATGTGCCAGGTTGAGATAGAGCAGGATGAGGGCAAGGGTGAAGATGCCTCCCGTCAGCATGTTGGCAAGGAAGGAGTTGCGCACCTTCTGACCGATGATGTCGGTGCGTTCTTCTCCGTAGAGTCTGCCGATGATAGGAGTGAGTCCGTAGGTGAATCCCATATAGGATACAAAAACGAGACCGAAGATATTGTTTACCAGTCCTGCTGCCGCCAGTTCGGGAGTACTGTGATGACCGATCATCAGCGTGTCGGCGAATCCCAGGATGATGGTTCCCAGTTGTCCGATGATGATAGGAAATCCTATCGAGAGCAGTTCGCGGTAATGATGTTTCTTGTGCATTGTCATTGCTTTACTATGGTTGTTTATATTGCTTTTTAATTACTAATCTTTTTCTTGATGTTCTTAACTTCCGTTTAGATGTGCAAAGTTACTGCTTTATTCAGTAACTACCAAATTTTTCATTCAGAAAAAGATTTTTTCTTCCTTTTATTTGGAGTTGTCGGATAAAAGTACTATTTTTGCATTTGTGTTGGTAGATGCAGAATAAATGTTTGTGTTTATTCTTGGCTATTTCAGATTTTCTTTGTAACTTAGCAGCGCAAAATGTAAAGCATGTAAGAATATGGCAAAAATAGTAAATTTCTATCCTGTAGGAATACAGACATTCTCGAATATCCGAGAGGGTAAATATCTCTATATAGATAAGACCCAATACATCGTTGATTTTCGAGAGAAAAAGATGAAGTACGTTTTTCTGAGTCGTCCAAGACGATTCGGAAAGTCGCTTTTTGCCTTATGAGAAACTTTATGGTAAAGGAGAAGGAGAAATTTATCCTAACGAAAGGTTGGATGGTATCGTAAAGCGTGCTTATGAGCAGACGGGCGAAAAGGCTGTTGTCATCATCGACGAATACGATGCCCCATTGCTGGATGTGGTACATGAAAAGGAAAACCTTCAGCCGCTCCGCCGCATCATGCAGAACTTCTACAGTCCTCTGAAAAAGCTCGACCCATACCTGGAGTTTACCTTCATCACGGGCATCACGAAATTCTCCCAGCTCAGCATCTTCAGCGAACTCAACAATCTCGACAACATCAGTATGTTCGACCAGTATTCGGTAATCTGTGGTATCAGCAAGAAGGAACTTACCACACAGATGAAACCGGATATAGAGGCTTTGGGAGAAGACCTGGGCATGACGTATGAGGAATGTCTGGCAGAGCTGACAAGATTCTACAACGGTTATCATTTCAGCAAGAAATCAGAGGATGTCTTCAATCCGTTCAGTCTGGTAAAGGCGCTGAATGCACGGGATATAGCTCCTTACTGGTTTGGCAATTCATGCATCCATAAAACTGTCAATGAATACCTTTATAATTTTGATGTAACAAAGAATTATAAAATCCACGATTTATCTGAAAATCCTTTCGGGGAGGCTGATATAATTCCTTTCCTTTTTCAATATGGAGTTCTCTCAATAAAAAAATATAATCCTATTATCGGAGTATATACTATAGGTGTACCTAATGAAGATATCCGAAAAGGGATACCTGATTCCATATTCTGCCGATGGCAAGCGCCTGTTTAAGATTGGTGTTAATTACGATAGTACTCAGCGGACCATCTGTGATTGGATTATCAAGGAAGATTAAAATACGAAACCGGTAATATCACCTTCTAATGTCGATGGTAAGTATCGTGATGGTAGGTTTGACCATTGCCTTCCTGTAAGACTGAGGTTTAAGGTCTTAAAACACTGGAGAAGATTTTGAACGCTTTAGTAAATAACTTTACAAAGTTTCTATACCAAAAAACTACCCTTAAGGAAAGAAAAACTTTCCCTTAAGGAAAAATATTTTTTCCCTTAAGGATATTTTTATTTTTCCTTAAGGGAAAAGCCAACATCTCTTCTTCCCTCATTTTTCTGTTGTTTGAACCGGAGAAATAAAATTCAGAGTTATATTTACAATATGGTCACTGCAGTTTCTTTTCCCTTTCATAATACATCCTGATTACTTTTAAACAAGCATTCTGAATTGAAACCGACTGGAGGGGAAGACAGAAGTACCAATTATGAGTTGGTTTATCCTTGACGAAATATTTGCATTCGAAACCACTATTTCGGAAACATCAATAATGTTCAAACAAATAAAAAAGCTTAAATTGATAAGCAAATATGCTGATATTCAGTTTTTTTTATTAACTTTGCATTCGAAACCGCTATTTCGGAAACGGCGGTTTCGAAAATATCATTAAAAAAGAAACTATAAAAAATGAAGTTCTTCGGAAGACAAAACGAAATAAAAGAATTGCAAGAGATAAGAAATCTATCTTTGCAAACGGCTCGTTTTACAATCGTAACAGGACGCCGACGTAGCGGAAAGACATCCTTATTGATAAAAGCATACGAGGATGTTCAGGATATGCTATACTTCTTTGTTGCAAGAAAATCAGAAGCAGAACTCTGCAAAGATTTTATTGAAGAGATGACGAACAAACTTCAGCTTCCTATCCTCGGCGAAGTTACACGCTTTGCAGATATCTTTAAATATCTGCTTCAACTATCTAAGATTCGTCCAATCACTCTCGTCATTGACGAATTTCAAGATTTCAAGCGGGTTAATCCATCTATCTTTTCAGATATGCAAAAGATATGGGATCTAAACAAACAGGAAGCTCATATTAATCTCGTGGTTTGCGGTTCTGTTTATTCACTTATGAACATCATCTTTAAAAACAACAAGCAACCACTTTATGGTAGGCAGACTGGAGAAATAAAAGTCACTCCATTTCCTCCTTCTGTTGTCAAGGAAATTCTCTCTACATATAATTTAGCCTATACCAACGAAGATCTACTGGCTCTCTACAGTTATACAGGCGGAGTAGCAGAATATGTGGAAATGATGATGGATGCAGGAGCCACAACCACGGAACAGATGACAGAGAAGTTTGTCGCAAAAAACTCTTATTTCATATACGAAGGAAAAAATATGCTGATAGAAGAATTTGGCAAAGACTATGCCCGTTATTTTGAAATATTGCAACTTATCGCATCAGGCTACACAACCCGTGGTGAAATAGAAAGTATTATGAAAATAGAACTCTCAGGCTATCTCACTAAACTGGAGAACGACTATTGCTTGATTTCCCGTTATACACCGATGTTTCAAAAGACCAATCGCAACATTCGCTATCAGATAGAAGACAACTTCCTTCGCGTCTGGTTTCGCTACATCTACAAATATGGATACATGATAGAGGTTGGCGCCAATAAAAAACTAAAGATGGTCATGGACAAGAGCTACACCACATACACCGGCAAGGTTCTGGAAAGATATTTCATAGCAAAGATGATAGAAAGTGAAGAATATACCCAGATTGCTTCCTGGTGGGACAGAAAGGGAGAGAATGAAATCGATATTATCGCTGCCGATGAACTGGAGCAAAAAGTCATTTTCTATGAGGTGAAACGCCAAGCTAAGGATATAAATCTCGGTATTTTAAAAGATAAAGCCGAGCATTTCTTTCAGGCAACAGGAAAATTCAAGAATTTCAATATCGGATACCAGGGGTTGTCGATGGAGGACATGTAAAATTGTGTGGTATTTATTCCACGATTATGGATATTAATTATAAGAATGTATCTTTTTGATTGCAAGGATGTTTCTTTCTGGGTTCAAGAATATATCTTTTGGAGTACAAGTATATATCTTTTGGAGTACAAGCAAGTATCGTTTGGGGTACAAGCATATATCTTTCGGGGTTCAAGGAAGTATCTTCTTGAACGTTGTCACTAGGCTCAGTAGACGTGCTGAGCCTAGTCGGCAGGTCTGCTGACTGCAGTCAGCACGTCTGCTGAGCCTAGTGGCATCACCTTTTAATCGTACAACTATATACCTCTTAGTTGTACGACTATACACTTCATAGTTGTACGACTATACACTTCTTAGTTGTACAACTATACACCTCTTAGTTGTACGACTATCCCCCTTTTGATTGTACGACTATACATGACTTTTCCCATTCTTTCCGTTGCTATTCTCCGCAAATTTGCGGAGAATAAGCCAAATAATCTCCGCAAAACTTGCAATATTCGATAAAAATGTCTATTTTTGCAGGTACATTTAAAATGAAAGATTAAAAATGCGGCAATGATGAGAGGAACAAAATATATTTGGCAGCAAGAAGGTTGGCCCCACATGCAATGGGATGATACCAGTTTCAGTAATATCTTGGCAGAAATCAATTTGCTAAGAGGTAAATTGCTGGGTAGAGTTTCTATGTTCGGTTTTGAAGAACAGAACCTGTCTATGTTGGAATCTATGACTCAGGAAATTGTACACTCTGCAAAAATTGAAGGTGAGGAATTGAATAGAGATAGTGTCCGCTCGTCTGTAGCCCGTCAATTAGGACTGGAGTATGAAGGTTTGAAAAACTCCGATCATTATACAGAAGGAGTGGTACAGGTAATGATAGATGCAGTGCAGCATCATGATATGCCGTTGGATGCCGAACGTTTATTCTCATGGCATGCAGCTCTGTTTCCTACTGGAAGAAGTGGCATCCATAAAATTCTGGTGGGCGATTGGCGACAGGGTGAAGAGCCTATGCAGGTGGTTTCAGGACCATTAGGTCATGAGAAGATACATTATGAAGCTCCGGCAAGCAAGGATGTACCAGATATGATGTCAGATTTTCTCCGCTGGTTTGATTCTGAGAATACGCTTGATCCGTTGGTAAAGACAGCCGTGATGCACCTTTGGTTTGTGACGATTCATCCATTTGATGATGGTAATGGTCGTATTTGCAGAACGTTGACGGAATTGTTGTTATCCCGTGCCGATCAGACCTCCCAGCGATACTACAGTCTTTCTTCTGAAATTCTGAATCATCGTAAAGATTATTATCAATATTTGGAGCAGGCACAGAAGGGAGGTCTTGATGTGACACCTTGGATTCGATGGTTTTTACAGACATTGAAGTTAGCGTTGGAAGCAGCTTTTGAGAAAACTGAAGGAGTGTTACGCAAGTCCAGATTTTGGGATACGCATCGTTCTGTTTCCATCAACGAGCGTCAGCGTAAGGTTCTCAATATGCTTTTTGATGGTTTCGAAGGGAAGCTGAATTCTTCCAAATGGTATAAGATTAATCATTGCTCTCAAGATACCGCCAATCGTGATATCAGGGATTTGATAGCCAAGGGTATATTAAAACCAACGGGAGAAGGTGGAAGAAGCACCAATTATGAGTTGGTTTCTCTCTGAATTTTCGATAAAATAGCTTATATTAAATCAGATACTTAGCCTGTGTGTGGCATTAGTGACATTAAAATAGAAAAAACATTTTGGTTTATGTTTTCCGTCAGGCGTCCTAGTGGATTTGCAATCCGCTATAGAAAATGTTCGACCGATAAAACCTGGGGATTTGTAATCCCCATCCAACCATAGTGAAAGGATTGGTTATGTTGTCGTAAGTAGTTTCAAGAATTTTTTTTAGCTTGAAAACCAGAGAAAAAAGGAAAAAAATATCGTGATACATCAGAAAACATTAGAAACAGTGAAGTAACTGGATTCTTTTTTGTACTTTTGCACGTGAAAATAAAAAGCGGGGCTTATGGAATCGAGATTTTTAACCAATTATACAGAGACAACCTTCTTGTCAACCATTCAGATGAACTTGCGTCGCTGCAAGGCTTTTGATTTCTCAGTCAGCTTTATCAAGAAAGCCGGCCTGGTACTCCTGTCTAAAGATATCAAAGCAGCTGTAGAGCGTGGAGCCAAAGGAAGAATCATCACTTCTACTTATCAGAACTTCACGGACGTAGAATCTTTAAACTTTTTTATGAGCCTGACCCGATATCCCAATTTTGAATGCCATCTGGATGATGAATGCTTCCATGATGAGAAAAACTATTCTACCAATGGATTTCACTCTAAGGGCTATCTCTTCGAGATGGAAGATGGAATCGAGATGGTTGTGGGTTCATCTAATATCACCCGCTATGCTTTGCTGAAAAACATAGAGTGGGATTTGGTTGTAAACTGCGGCCGTGATACCGAGGCCTATCTTGATGCAATGAATGAGTTTGAAAATCTTTGGAACCAGACTTATGAATTATCACAGGATAGGATCAAGGATTACTCTACAAAACTCAGTTTTGCGATAGAGCGTTGGGATATGGATTACGATATGGCAAATTCCGATATCAAGCCAAACTATATGCAGCGCAAGGCGCTTCGTGAATTGAATCGTTATCGTGCCATCGGACAGGAGAGGGCTTTGGTGATTTCTGCTACAGGTTCTGGAAAAACGTATCTGGCAGCATTCGATGCGCTCAATTTCAATCCAGACAGGTTGCTATATATCGTACACGAGGGTTCTATCTTAAAGAAATCTTTAGAGACATTCCAGAAGGTTTTTGGTGGTTCCAAAACCTGTGGATTGTATAATGCGGAAGCAAAGGAAACAGAGGAAGATTTTCTCTTTTCTACCAATGTTTCGATGTGTCGCTCGCTCGAGTTATTTGATAAGAAGGAATTCGATTATATCATTATCGATGAGTGCCATCATGCCGTGGCAGACAGTTATCGGAAAATCATCGACTATTTTGAGCCGGAGTTCCTGCTGGGCTTGACAGCCACAGAGAACCGAATGGATAATCAGGATGTTGTAGAGATTTTTGGCAATAATATCCCATACGAGTTGCGACTTCGTGATGCCATCATCAATGACCTGATTGTGCCTTTCCATTATTACGGCATTCGTGACGAACTGGTTGATTATGGATTGACTGCTTCGGGTGAACGCCGTTTGATTTCGCAAATCTCTACACCGGAAAACTGTGAGTTTATCCATCAGCAGATTGAAAAACATCGCATGGGTGGACAGAAACTGAAGGCGCTGGCTTTCTGTAGAAACATCCAACATGCTAGAATGATGGCGGATAATTTAAGTGATTATTATCATACAGCTTTCTTGAGTGGTAAGAACAAAACGGGCGAACGTATTCGTGCTTATAATGATTTGCAAGATGAAAACCGAGATTTGGAAATCTTGTTTGCTGTAGATATTCTGAATGAGGGTGTGGACATTCCTGGTGTCAACATGGTTCTCTTTCTGCGTCCTACAGAATCGAGTACTATCTTCTTGCAGCAATTGGGTCGAGGTCTTCGTAAGTATGCTAACAAGCCTTATGTTACGATACTCGATTTCATCGGCAACAGCTATAAGCGAAGCGTTCATATAGCCTTGGCACTTGGCAGTCTTTCCCGCAATTCTATCTTGGAGAAGAAACTCTTGAAGTTCATGGTAAGGAATGATTTCAAGAGCTTGGGCTTGGATGATTATGGTGTAGAGATACATATTGATGACCTTTCTAAAGAGGAAATCATCGACAAGATTGAGAGTGAGAATTTCAATCGCATCAACTATCTGAAGATGGATTATCAGAATTTCAAGGCATACCTGAAGACTCCATCTTATCCAACGCATATGGATTATATGAATAGTGATTATGCTCCTAACCTATTGAAATTCATGAAGATAAAGATTGGTTCGAAGAAAACCAATTCTTATTATGGTTTCTTGAAAGGTATAGAGGAAGAGGATTTACCTGTATTCTCAGAAGAGCAGATAGCTTGCATCAATTATCTGTCGAGTCTTTTGCCTTTGGTAAGAGAACATGAGTATTTGGTAATCAAGAATTTACTGAACGGAGAGACTACGTTATCGCATATAGAAGCCAATATCCAGGAGGAGATTCCTGGTTTTAAGCATGAACAATTGGAGCATGCTTTGCGATTCCTGGAAGATGGAAATGCGGTGAAGATAAAAGAGGGTGAAGTGCATTTGTGTGGTGAAAGAGAACTGGAATATGAGGCTTATCTGCAAGATTTACTCAACTATGGGTTGACGCAATATGAGGCAAGGTATGCAGACACGAAAGACGATTTTCTGTTGTGGCAGGATTATCGCAAGGACCAAGTATTCTTGAAGATATTGGAAAATCCAAAGCACAATCAGAAAGGAACACATTATAAAGATAGCAATATGTATATCTTTGCAGGTTTAAAGAAGGATGATTCCCTTGAAGAGCATTTGAAGTATAATGATAAGTTCTTGTCTTCAGATGTTTTCCAGTGGGAAAGTGTTGTAGATATTTCTGCCAAAGAGGAGGCCATGCAGCAAGCCGCTAAGAGAGTCTTCGTATTTGTGAGAAAGGTGAGTGCCGAGAATGGTATCACCCTGCCATATACCTATATCGGAACTGGTCATTTGGAGAATCCAAGAAAGGATGCAACGACGAATGGTTCCATATTGTATGATATTCACATGGACAATCCGTTGCCGCAGGAATTGCAGGAGGATTTCCAGTGGATGGAGTAAATGATATTTTAAGTTGTTAAGTTGATAAGACAATGAAACATTATAATGTGGTAGCAGCCGTTGTTTGCCATAATGGCAAGTACCTCTGCATGCAGAAAGACAAGACGAAGTTTGAATATACCAGCTATAAATGGGAGTTTCCTGGTGGCAAGATTGAACCTGGGGAAACTCCTCAACAGGCATTGGCTCGTGAGTTGATGGAGGAGATGGAATATCCTGTTGAAGTAGGAGAGGAGTTGGTAACTGTGAATCACGAGTATCCTGATTT
>JAIINY010000415.1:0-1680 GCA_022741625.1 Prevotella sp.
CAATTGTTTACAATCGTGGACGACCCGAACTCAAAAATATTTGTTTATAATTTGAAATGAGTGACACTTGATGACCATCAAAAAGTGCAGGCGTAAAGTTGTAAATAATAGAGATATGGAGGAGGGATTCTTCATATCTCTTAATTAATAAATTATGCAAATGAAGAGATTTTTTAAAAATAATTTGATAATCATAGGCTTGTGCTTAGGATTTATATCTTGTTCTTCTGAGCAAAAGTATGTGGAAACAGAAAACTTGCAGGGAGAACTTATGGTTACAGATTCTTTAAATGCAGGTGCTAATCCTAGCATTCTTGCAGATAGTATTTGGCTTTTGAGTTCATTTTCTAACAAATTTAATACTAATGTTTCTGTTCAGAAAGGAGACTCACTTAAGACCAAAACCCTTGCATTTATGAGAGGTGCTGGACATGGAGAATATGACAAAACGGCATTTGCGGTTTCGTCAGACAAAAGTCTGTATGTGCTTAATTGTTCTTCCAATGGGAATAAAATATACTCATTGTCACGAGTTGCACAAGCAAAATGGCTTAATGGAAATTATAAGATTGATGAAAGCTATGATTTGACTAAGTTGCCAGCTCTAAGATATATTCCTGGTAATTATATTATGCTTTCAGATTCTACATTCTTGATATGTGGTGCTCCATATAGCCAAATAGAACATATATTTACGGTTGTGAATTTTAAAAAATCAACGTTAACCCCCTTAAACTATTGGCCAAAAGACAAAAATCAAAAGGGAGGTTTGGCAAAGCATTCCGTTTATACGGACAATGCGAGTATTTTTAGAAACAAAGATAAATTCTTGTATTTGTGCGGATGGGAACGTTATGCTTTCCTATTTAAGATAGATGAGGGCAATGTTGAAGTAGAGAAGGAACTATATTCTGAGAAATTAGATTACAAAGAGATTGCTGACGGAAACTATGCTCCCACTAAGATAAGCGGAAAATCTCTTAGAATGGATGCAAACCAAAAGGCAATATATGTTTTTTTGATAGAGAAAAATAAGGAAGGACAAGAGCCGAAGAATTATATGGAGTCCCAATTTGGCAATGAGGTAGAGGTGTATGACTGGGATGGGAAGCTTTTACGCCATATCATACTAGACAAAGTTGGCTACAACATAAAGGTTTCTGATGACAATAAATGCCTCTATCTCTTTACTATGAATACAAAAAGTAACGCCTATGAAATTTGGCAATACCAATTATGAAAATATGTCAAATGCCTCTTTGATTTTAAAGTGGCATTTGGCATTAAAAAAGAATATTTATGAAGAAAAGTTATTTTATATTTTAGCGTGAGTGTTTGTGCTGCATTGATTGCTGTATGGGGATGTAAGCAAGAACATACCGATGTAAAGCAATTAGAGTGTGTTCAAAAAAACTCTGTTGAAGTAAGTTTGCCTATGGCTTTAGCTGTAGGGCAGAACTCTTTTATCGTTTCTGATTTTAAAGATGCAAAAGGAATGATAAAAGTATTTAATATGGAAACAGGTAAACTCAAATATCAATTGGCTCCTAAAGGAGAGGCAAGAGACGAGGTGTTGGAAGTCTCGAATTTTGAATTGTTGAAAGATAATGAAGAAACGTGGCTTTATGTGTATGATTTAGGTAAAGGTAAACTTTTAAAGTATGACTTTGGCAATTTAGC
>JAIINY010000416.1:0-1676 GCA_022741625.1 Prevotella sp.
CAACTGGGCAACTCTTAATGCTTGATTTCGGATGCAAAAGTACATCATTATTTTGAAACCACCAAATTTTTTCGAAACTATTTTTCTTCTTTTTTTCCTTCTTCTAAGAAGAAGATTTTTCGGGGTAGCAGATAGCAAGGAAGAGAATTCCTTAAATGGTTAAACTTTCCTATATTTGCATTATAATAGTATCATAATAATAAAATTATAATTATCTTTGCACCATGATTATCAGAAAGATATAGGACTATTCAAAAATAATAAAGAAGATAATATAATGATAGAGAATCCGTTTATTCTGCGAGGATACATATCCGACGCTTACTTCTGTGATAGAGAAAAGGAAACCATCGACTTGATAAGAGAAATCAAGAATGGCAATAATATCACCCTGATTGCACCTAGAAGAATCGGCAAAACAGGGTTGGTGCAACACGTCTATGCCCAGGAAGAAATCAAGGATAAATACTATACATTTCTTGTAGATATTTATGCCACGAAAACCCTAGCCGATTTCATTCAGGAGCTAGGCAGAAGTATTCTGCAAAGTCTGAAACCTAAAGGCACCAAAGTAGTGGAACATTTTCTTAACTGCCTCCACTCACTCCGTTCGTCCATCAGCTTCGACATGAATGGCGTGCCTTCGTGGGGAGTAGATTTGGGAGAAATCACCAGTCCAACCACAACGCTCGATGAAATTTTCCATTATCTGGAGAGCGCTGATAAGCCTTGCATCGTGGCCATTGATGAATTTCAAACCATCAGCAGTTATAGAGAAGCGAATGTGGAAGCCATACTGCGCACTTACATTCAGCACTGTCATAATGCCAGTTTCATCTTTGCTGGATCTCAGCGTAACATGATGTCGGAGATGTTCTTGAGCCATGCCCGTCCTTTCTATCAAAGCACCTCCATTAAAACACTGAAAGCTATTGATAGAGAGGTGTATGCAGACTTCGCTACTCATCTTTTCGAAGAAAGACAGAAGCATATCAAACGAGAAACCATTTATCAGATATACGACCGTTTTGACGGCATCACCTGGTATCTGCAGAGGATGCTCAATAAGATTTTCTCGCTCACGGAAAGGACTGATGATAAGATGATGGAAAGGGCTGACGATAAGATGATGGAACTGGCACTCAACTCGATTATAGATGAGAGTGCTTTTGCATACGAAGCACTTCTCTTTCAATTGCCAGCTAAGCAAAAGGAACTTCTCTTTGCCATCTGCAACGCTGGCAAGGCTCAAAACATCATGTCATCGGCATTCATCAAGAAGCACAATCTTCCTTCCGCCAGTTTTGTACAAGGTGGAATCAAGGGATTATTAGAGAAAGATTTTGTCACAGAGACGGATGGAACTTACGAACTGTACGATAAGTTCTTCGGTGAATGGCTGAAAAAGGAATTATAAAGAATACTGATATTATTATAAAGAATAAGAATATAAATAAAAAGAAGAATATGATACAGCAAGTAGAATTTTCATTGCGCCCGCTTCCTCGCGGTTTTCACCTCGTAACCAATGAGGTGATGAGGAACTTGCCGGCGCTGCCTAAGACGGGGATCCTGAATCTCTTCGTAAGACATACCAGTTGCGGATTGTCGCTGAACGAGAACTTCGACCCGGACGTGAGACATGATTTAAAAGGTATCTTCGAAAGACTGGTTCC
>JAIINY010000417.1:0-1671 GCA_022741625.1 Prevotella sp.
TGGCGTGCCAATTGACGAAGCTCATATAGAGCCTCTTCTGGAAACGTCTTGTATTTCAGCTTATCAGGATATCTCTCTCCAAAATCTCTGAGCAGTGCACAATCCAGGACATCCGTCTTGGCACGGTCAGGGGTTGCTCTATATCTATGGATGACATATCCACCCACAAAGGCAATCTTTACATTGCTATCCATGCAGCACTTCAAGAGGGTATCACCATAAACTCCGGTATGCTCAGCAACCAATACAGCATCGCTAGGAAGGCCTTTAAAAAACTTTCCAATACCCTTTAAATTGTTCGTTACAACCTTATGTGAAGGTTGGTTTGATACTTTTTTTGATGTCAAGTCGAAAAAACTTACGTCAAATTTCTCTTTTGCCAAATCTATTCCGTATATTTGCATTTTGAATGAAGTTTTAATAAGAAGGGTGCTCCGTTCTGAGCGGCTACAACTATACTACGAGTCCTGTCTTGTTCTACACAAGCAGGCTAATTTACTCTCAAGCTTCTGCTCAGAAAATATCCAGTTCCCCAAACAGGGCTAAGCCTTTACTATGCTAGAAAGGGCACAGGGTTAACGCTGGATATGGAGTATTCTTCTTTTTTTATTGTACTTATCTAGTTTTCTGCAAAGTTAACAAAAGTTTGCAGATATAAAGATTTTCACCTCTTTATTTTTCCAAGTGCAAATATAATAGAAAGGGCAGAAGCTCTTAGCCCAGGGCAACGCCCTGGGTTATTATGGGCGCAAACCTGTCGCCCTGTAAGGGCAAAAGCTTTCAATTACAGTTATTTATTCTTCCGAATTCTCGATTTCACGGATGATATCCTTGAGGTCCTCTGGACTGATTTTCTCGTCCTTGGCAAAGAAGGAAACCATTTCCTTGAAGGAATTCTTGAAGTAATTGTTCACGAAACCCGACAAGAACTTCCGCTTGTAATCGCTCTCGGCAATGAGTGGAGAATAGACATACCCCTTACCATCCCGCTCCGCCTTAACATATTCCTTGCGCTTCAGATTGTTCACAATAGAAGCCACTGTAGTATAAGGTGGACGAGGTTCTGGCAACAGTTCCATAATCTGTTTCACGGCACATCGCCCCAATCGCCATATCCGAAGCATAATATCTTCTTCCTGATTCGTCAGCTTTTCCATATTTCTATCATTATTCTTTTAAATTCAACATTCTTGTTTCTAAATCACGCTGCAAATCTACGAACTTTTCGTATAAGCACGAAATAATCTGCGTTAAAAAAACATAAATCAAGCTATATTTTAACATTTTACGAGCTTTTCGTAACACAAAAGCATAGAAAATTACGAGTTTGTCGTAGATTACATATAAAAAGAACCAATATATAATAATATACGAACAGTGCCAGTGCAACAACATCACCATCAAGAACATCCAGATGGATTGTGACAACTTCTTTGATGTTGGAAAAAGCGATAAATACCGCCTGGTAGATTTCACCTTCCAGGATATCACCTGCACCGACAAGAAGATGGCATTCGATGCCAACCTTATCGAAAACACCATAGCGAAGAAAGTGAATATCACTCCTCGCGGAAAGAGCAACGGATTGAAGACCACCGGCGATGCCGATGGGTTGAAATAACACATACATTTTATAGAAAGTAATACAGAATTGAGTACTGAAACGAGCTT
>JAIINY010000076.1:0-11544 GCA_022741625.1 Prevotella sp.
TTAACGGATAATGTATTTCAAAACGCCGATGGTAGCAATCTTGGCTTCATTATCTTCTGGAATTTCTATGGTCTGGAAGCCATCTTTGTTGAGCGGCTGCAGTTCTATCTTTGAATGAACTTCCACCCCTTCTTCATTCACAGTTTTCTCACTATGAAACTTTTTGATGGTATATTTTCCGCCATATTCCTCGTAATATTCATTTACCTGCGAGAGTACGATTTCTCCCTCCCTTGAACCTCCATGATAACGTTCAAACACGCATAAGTCTCCATCCTTAATTTTCGGCAGCATAGAGTTGCCTTTAGCGTGAACCACGAACATTTCCCTATTCGGAGTGAATGGTAACGAGGATACATCCACCCATCCTTCCGCCTCAGGTTCCTCATATTTATCAAAGTAGCCGCAGGCTGCCTGGATGGAATACAGAGGGAGGAAACGGGTGAAGCGACAGGAAGGAGAGATGCTATTCTCCTTTAGAATCTTCCAAGCCTTATTCTTCGTTTTTAATACCCCAAAATCAATAACAGCCTCTTTAAAATCCGTATTGAATGCAGCTTCTCTTTCCTCATTATAGAAAGGTAATCCCCATACATTAAAGCTATCAGCCTTAGTTATCCAATGTACGTCTGCCATCTGTTGGATTTGCAATAGAAATTTTTCTTTCCATTTATCCTTCAGAAGCAGTTGGTTTCCCTTCGGTTCTATAAAGATCTGCAAATTATCATACTTAGCATCATCTCCCTTTATGCGAAGAAACAATATGTAATCAGGCTCAAAAGCACCACCTTCATCAAAGCTGTAGATGCAGACATCCTTCTCATTACGTACAAGATATATTTCATCATACTTTTCTTTGAGTTTTGGCATGATTCCATCAATATACTTCACAAGTGCCTTTTCTTCAGAAGTACCGAAATTATCGTTATAGGCATACCAATCTTTTTCAAAAAGATCAAGGGTATAATCGATATTTGCCGGATTCTTCTGCGAACGCCCAAATTCTTTTTCTCCTCCAGATACGTTTACCTTAAGAATTATATTATCTCGAAATTGCTTATTAAACGGCAACGGCAGAAAAGTCTTCGTTCCCCGATAAGTTTTCCCGCGAGTCCTAAGCAAAGGTTCTAACTGTCTCAGAAATTCTTTAGCTATATATAGTTTATCAGCTTGCCCGTATTCTGCAAGCGAAGCATATTTGCCTATTACCTTCACCTGAAGTTTTGCAAGATAATTATCCGATGCTACAAATTCAGCACAAGATTTTAAACTTGGATACAACTCATGCAACACCTCGTAAGTATAAGTAGAAAACCTATTCATAGCTGAACGAACAACGTGACTTCCAATCCGTAAAAAATCAAATTGCGGTATAGTAAGACTAGTCAACTCTTCAGCCGAAGCATTATCTCCAAAAATGATTCCTGTAGACATTTTCCCTGTCGGCATTTTAACAGTAAATATCTTATCAAGAATAGACTTGCCTAAAGTGCCATCATCTTCCATTTCGGCCACTTTTTTTCTTTCATTTACAAACACAATCCCTTTGGTATAGAGGCGGCTTTTCTTAAAGTCATCTTTCATAAAAAGATTGATTTGTACATGATGCTCGGCCATAATACCAGTCTGAATAAGGGCGTTGCGCAACTCTTGGATATAGCGTGGATTATGAGCACTATGATAATGCAGTTTTTCTACTACGCGACAAGGATTAGCAACATCACAATCGTACTTACGCTTATCTATCGCCAAAGAATCATCAGAGGGGTCTCTGAAAGGCATGTAACGAGCACCTCTTCCTATAAGCTGAGCTTCCTGCATAGTTGTTTTTCCAGGTTTGCCTCCGTTAGCATCACGAGTATCATAAAGTCGTACTATATCATAGAGATTCAATACATCCCATCCTTCATTCAGCATATCAACGGCAAAAATCGCTCTGATACCATTTGAAGCATCTTCTAGAGAATTGAGCAGCCTTTGTTTCTCTGGGGTAATCGTTTTACCATCCACAAGCAACAGACGCTTTTCGGAAAAATCATTCTGAAGTTCCAATATCAGATTCTCATCTGTCACACCATTTGACTGAAAATAATTAAAAGCCGCCAACAGGTCTTCCTTTGCCCTAGCTCTAATATTGCTAATGTCTGCTAGTTTGAGTGTTGCAACACGCTCTTTAAAGGCTTCATAGTTAGCCTTGTTATCCTTGATGGATTTTGACTTCAACATGATTACAGGCTTGATGTCTTGTCCCAACTTTACAAAAACCTTGCGTTTGTACTGGCTTAGAATCATAGCCTGAAGAGCACGATCCAATTCGTCCAAGTCTGTTACGAAAGTCTCAACCTCCTTGGAATAACCATCTTCACGAAAGCGCTTTAATGTATAATCAAAGATTATTTTATCATCATATTTCTGGGCAATAGCCTGATCTGCTAAATCCATAGTAGCAGTAAACTCCAACAAAATATTCGGTAGTTTTCCATTATCTCTCTGAAAGATATTGGTAATAGTGCGTTCCCAGTTTTGAACGTATTCAGCTTCTTTCTTGCTACGTTTGTTTGCCGCTTTTGTCTCAGCATTCAGATGATGTGCTTCATCAGCAATCAGCACAACAGGTTCTGCCGTAAAATCTTCATAAGTTACAGCATTCTCTTTTTCCGCAGTCAAATCTGCATGCAAACCTTGAATGGTAGTCAAACAAAGGTTGATGCTATCAGAATCTGTCCCCTGGAAGTTTTTCACTTCTTTTACTTCCACCTTTCTGCCTTCTATAGTAAGAATTGGTGCAAACAGATATTTTGAAGAAGACGAATTCAAGAAATTATCACGCGTCTTTTCTACAATATTATTACTGCTGACAAAGAACAGAAAGTTTCTATATCCACGTTCATAGAGATAAAGCATGGCAAGTGCCATCATCATCGTCTTTCCTGAGCCTGTAGCCATATGGAAGAGCAGATGAGGACTTCGTTGTTTTCCGTAAAAGTTTTTATCAGGATTCATGTAAGTCAGGAAATACTTCATACATTCCTCCTGATATGGACGCAGACGTTTTGAGGGATTCAATCCCGTTTCAAAATATTCCGGCAATTGCGTTTGGGCAATATTTAGTTGCCCAAACATTTTATCTAAAGTGTCTTGTAGTTTTGCCATCTTTATCAGTTTTTATGATAGAACTCACGTGTCAAACGCTTATCCTCATCAGTCACACCATACTCATTACTGTCTATATCAGATAGAGGAACATAGAGCAGATTCTTGTCCAGACATTCTATAAGGAAACGTTTCTGATCATCCAAGCTCAAACTATCAAAGTCTGTCACGTTGGCATCAACTTTTTTTTACATCAACCTTATAGTTCAAATAATCTGTAGCCTTCATACGATTCCAGATATCCATCAATTGACCGTTTGTTTCTGCTTTTTCAATCTCATCAGCGAATTTTCCATTCGCTTTTGAAAGTTCGCAATAGACAAAAGAGCCTCCACCTTGCCAACCGATGCTCTTGCTGATGCCTGTTTTATCGCCGTTAATGACATTTTGGAGTCTTATTGTACTATCATTTTTTCCATAATCCAATTGTTCTACACCAATATACTGTCTTTTTAATTTGTGAGCAACAGCTGCAGTTGTACCGCAACCCAAATGAAAATCTAAAACGAGATCCCCTTCATTTGTGGTCATTTCTATAATTTGCTTGAGTAACTTTTCAGGCTTTTTCCCATTCTTAAGTTTAACTCCACCTTCCTTTGCAATACCTGCCCAAGAAATATGATTCCAAAAGTCTGTTAATAATTCAGTAACACACCTTTCTCCATCGATCACTTGCATTTTATTAGAATAGAAAGCTAAAGCTCCTCCATTATAGAAATAAGAAATTGTTCCATCTTCTTTTTCATAAGCTATAACATGACCAACTTCCTTTGATTGTTTCATTAACGATTTTACTGTCTCTGTTGGTTTATGAGGATCACGTACACTTACAACATTATCAGAATGATTAAAGGCATATTGAGATATCAATTGACTTTTTAATGTCTTCCACATATCTCCATACCTATCCTTGGCTTCTTTTTCTGTTTTGAAACCTAGTGATTGTAACATCGCATCTTTTATTGGAGTAAATTTCCATTTGAGAATATCTTCATTCTTCTCTAACACAAGATTATAATTAACGTTATAACCAACTGGAACATAAGCCTTTTTAAAATTAAAACTATTTTTATGTTTCGTATAAAAAAGAATGTATTCAGTTACATCTATTGGTCCAGGGTTTACTGTCTTAAAGCCTGCAGGCGTTGCAGTCTTAACAGAAATAACTTGTACTTTATTTTCTACTCCAAAAATAGAATCCAGCAAAGCGCCTATATAATAGAGTTCATGATGATCTATATGAACAAAAATAGAACCTTCATCAGATAAAAGCATACGTGCGACTTCTAATCTGTTTTTCATAAACGTTAGCCATGAAGAATGATTAAAACTATCATTATAACCAAACTCATCACTTCCTGTATTGTACGGCGGATCAATATAAATCAATTTCACTTGCTTCGCATACTTTTCTTTCAAAGAATGCAAGGCTAGCAGATTATTACCTTTAATGATCAAATTTTCTGTATCAGAAAGGTGTTCTACCTGATGCTCACCCTCTTTATCATAACGCTTAAAGTTAGAGAAGACCTTTGGTTCTGTCAATCGGTTTACCTCATCTGGAGCCAGAGTCTCATTCCAAAAAACTTCGTTTCGCTTTGCATCTTCTTTCGTTTGGCCACCTTCAAGCATACAGTCCTTATAAGGCCATGAAAGAACCACCTCTCTGCTTTCACTCACAAAGCGACCATTTTCATTTGCCAAACCGATTTTGTTCTTGAACATCGTATAGCTGCCGCCTAAAAACTGAGTATCAGATACAAAACGCTGGAACTTGACCTTATCAAAGACCATAACCCCCTCAACATCGGTAAAGAACGCTTTCTGCAATTTTTCATTATCAAGAAGTTCCTTCACCAGAAGAGGCTGAATGCTCAAAGCATCCTCCACTATTCGGTTCTTCAGTAATCTACCGTCATCCATACAATAACGGCTATTCATTCGCAAGAGCTGTTCAAGCTCATGATAGAGATTTAATGTATCCATTCTATTCAACAGTTAGATTCTGCATCCAACTATCATCAGGCTACTCACAAAAAGACACAAAAGAAGGGTGTGAACGATTCTTAAGGTCTTCCGTGGCAAGCCGAGGAAATGTCTGAACCACCGTCAAATATAAGAATGCTCACACCCTATATCGGGCATGAACATTGACTCTACATATTTGACGAGAGGCTCACCTATGCTTACCACAGATGAAGCCAACCATTATTGGTGCGGTCGTATATTCAGAAAGAAAGTTTCCTACGCTTTTTCCGGAAGACCACAATAATAGTCAATGCTTTGTTTTTACAAAAATGTCTGGAAGCGGCTTCTGCCGAATCCATGCGCAAAGGTACAAAGAAACTGGCAAAAAACAAAAAGAAATGGGATTTATTTTCATTTTATAACTCATTAGCAGGTTTAAGAAAAGCCTTTATGCTACTTTTAAACAGCATTTCGCCAACAAAAAACCTCTTTAAAATAGGAAAGAATACGGAAAACACAACTTTTAATATTAAATAACGTGAATTTTTCACGAAACACAAATTTTCATTTTGCATTTCTGCTTTTTTATCGTATATTTGCAGCAAAAAAACAGCTATGATACAGGAATTTCAAATACAAAACTTCTTCAGCATCAGGGAAAGGCAAACGCTCAGCTTCCTTCCTACTAATGATGACAAGATGAGAAGCCAATACCTATACGAAGTGGCAGAAGGTGTTGAGCTCCTCAAGATTGGTATCGTGTATGGCAGCAACGCCAGCGGCAAAACCACCCTGCTCGATGCCCTCGCATTCTTCCGCCGCACCATGCTCGACAAGCCGGAAAACAAGAATATGGGAATGGGGTATGTTCCTTTTCTTCTGGATAATCACAGCCGCAAGGAACACTCCTCGATGCAGATGATCTTCTGGCTCAACCGGGAAAAATACGTCCTAAGCCTGGAATTCGACGAAAAGCGAATCTACGAGGAGATGCTGATGGTTTATACAAGCTCACGCCCTACCAAGCTATACAGCCGCAGCTACCAGCAGGAAACAGACCACTCGGAAGTTACCTTTGGCAGCAAATCGGGCATCAACAAAGCCACCCAGCGAGCCATCGCCGGCAATACTACCAACAACTGCACGGTTATGGCAGCCTTCGGACAATCGAATGCAACCACATCACGGCTGAATATCGTGGCAGAATTCTTCTATTCGGGAATGCGAGACACGCTGAGCCCGCGCGCCTCCCTGACCTTCAATGTGAAAGACGAATTGCGCCATGACAAGGATGGCAAGAAGAAACGCTTTCTGTTACAGATGCTGAAAGCGAGCGACTTCAACATCACCGACCTTTCGCTAGACGACCGCGAAGAAAGTATCACTCCGGAAATGGAGAAGACCATCAAGAGTGCTCCCATCCCAGAGGAGGCTAAAGTAGAGATGCTCCGCCGTGGTACGCTTAAGCATGATGAGATACTATTCCAGCATACGGGCGACGGCGGCGAATATACTTTACACGAACGAATGGAATCGGCAGGCACCCACAGGTTTCTGGGCATGTCGGTGGTACTTTATTATGTGCGTCACCACAACAATTTCATCCCTATCGACGAGGTGGAAACGAGCATCCATTATGAGCTTCTCTCCTACTTCATCAAGTTGTTTCTTGCCAACAGCGAGGGTTCTAGCCAGCTGCTCATGACCACCCACGACATCAATCTGCTGAACGAAGACTACATCCGTCGGGATGTGGTATGGTTTACAGACAAGAGCCGTGAAGGCGCCACCCAGTTGAAACGTCTCAGTTCGCTGGGACTACACAAGACGATGAATCCATATAATGCCTACAAGCAAGGCAAGCTGGTGGATTTACCATTCCTTGGAAGTATTTATCTAGATAAGGAGGATTAGAATATGGCAGTAAAGAAAAGTATAGCAATCATAGGTGAAGGCGAGACGGAGTGGTTCTACTTCGACTCGCTCCGCATCGCCTGCCGCTACCCCTTTAAGGTGGCACCCGATTTTCCCCAACATTCCGACATTCCTCACATGGCAAAATTGGCAGAGTCGTATGTAAAATGCGAAACCGACTATGTAATCTGCCTTGTTGATATGGACCGTCTGTTGCAGAATCCCAAAGAAATGGAAACTTACTCCAAGATACGCAAGAAGAGCAGCCGTAAGATTATGTGGGTGGAAACCAATCCATGCACGGAATTCTGGTTTCTGCTGCATTTCCTGCCTCAACTTTCCGTGAAGCGTTACGACAGTTACGAGCAGCTCATTCCTGAGCTTCAGCGCTATATGCCTGGCTACGAAAAGACCGTAAGATATTTCCGCAAGAACAAGCTTTACAACTATCTTACGGAAAACGGCGATCTTCAGCGAGCTCTAGGTTATGCCAAGGAACTCTCCCGGCTAAGCGAGACTACGCCAGAAGATAAGATTGCCTATAGCCAGATGTACCGGGTATTCGAGTTGATAGCATCGATGAATCATGATGAAACCTGCAAGGAAATCATCCTACCGAATGAACAAATCCCAATTGGAGACAACCAGCAGGAAATCATCAATTTCATCGTCAATAACGGAAAATCTGATTTAAAATCCATTTCAAAAGCTACAGGCCTGAAAGTTTCAAGAACACGAGATTATCTCAAAACGCTCGTTGATAAGGGTCTGATTGATGTGGAGGGAAATTATAAAGATAAATTATATAAATTAAAGACACCCCCTAAAATATGACAACAGACCAAAAAGAAAAATGCCGCAAGGCATATTACCATTCTGATATCGAGCCTACACTAGACCGACTAAATCAGATAAAGGAAATAGTCTCCAAATTTGAAAAGGATGGAGCAAATCGCCTTACCTGTGCCCTGGAAATGAAGCACAAGGATCTAGACGAAATAGAACAACTTTCGGGATTCATAGCCCAAGCCTGCGACAAAATGGAAAAAGAACTGGAACGACTGAAAAAGTTTGAACCCTCTTTCAATAATCAATTTGCCACAGACCACAACAACTACTACAATTCAGTAAGCGAAGTTCTAAGACATATCAGAAGCCACTTGTCCCCTCTGAAAATCATCCTCAAGAAATTCTGCCCGCGAAAGCATCCTTCGGCTGCAGAATGCGAAATGTATAATATTCCGTCCAAATCGGTAATCGATGCTTCATTACTTGGAGACGAAGTTTACCAGCCAGATTTGTTTGAACTGGAAAGCTTTCCGCCAGCAGTACAGGGGCTGTATAACGAGATGATTAAATTCTTCAAGGCAGAAAAGGAATGTATGGATATCTGTGCAGAAATTCTACAAGAAGAACTGGCTATACGCAAGGATCCTATCAAGAGTAAATGCATATTGGATAAATACAGACAAAAAGCATACAAACGTATGGAAAATACGATTATGCTCATCTCCGAAGATACGATAGAGTATCTCAAGGCTACAACACCTGCTTACCAGGCGTACCAACACTATGCTTCGGAGGAAGGATTTGCGCAAGGAGAATTCCACAAGCAGAACTGTGCCTCGATGGATCATCTATGCCTTATCGAAGCTAAGACCGAAAATGAGGATATAACCATTAAAGAGAAGGTGCTTTGGGGCAACAATCCAAAAACCATTAAGAAAATAAGGTACGTAATAAACCACTTCGACGAACTGCTGCCAGCTGATTTCAAGCACAAACTGATGGGAATGTATGAATATATTTTCTGCCAATGGGCTTTGCCTGATAATGTGAAGCAGGCAGTAGAATACTTCATCGAGCACTACAATGGGAACTACGCTCCTGTAAAATATGCCGCAGTAAACAAACATAGTCTGGAATATAACAAGAGTTCCAAGATGGTAAAAGATTTCATATCCGGCATCAATGTACTTTTTGCAAATAGCAATAATGAAGACCTGATGGATTTTAGTGCTTAAAAAGTAGATTTGATTGGGAGTGAAATGGTTCAAAATACACAAAAAGTGTATTAGCTCGCATAGCTGATACACTTTTTTTATTAAATTCTTGCTTTGGAAATCTACTTTTTATGAAAACCAGATTAACTTTTTATAAAAAGTAGATTATCAGTAGCCTATCAATCTACGTTCTTGCTTTTAATAATCTACTTTGCTACCATTCAATCTACTTTTTAATTTAGCCTAACATCAAGAATTCTAAAAATATAAATATTTTTCACCCATCTACTATCTACTTTTTTTCTTGGCTATCTCTCAAGAATTTCCGATCTTTGCAGCACCAAACCACATCAGGCATGGGCAAGCGAAGACCGAAGCCTGTTTCGATTTTGGCTGATGCGGAATGGAGGCCCCCTCTCATCGAAACGGAGGGAATAACCGGAAAGACTACAATTATGTCTAATCATAATTTTTACCCCAACACAGAGTTGGGCATCGACCTCAAGTTGATAACCCGCAAGCCTGGACGCATGGGCATCGGCGAGTATCTGGATGGAGCCATCACACACGACGACGAAGACCACTTCACATTCGTGCAGAACGACTCCGAGAAGAAGAAGGATAAGGTGGTGCAGAGAAATCCGCACGTGTATGAAGGTACATACATCAACGTGAACCGCAAAAAAGACGGAACTCTCTACCCTACCTTCAACCGTCCGCAGTTCACGGAGAAGTTCACCTTCCAGGACTTCTGCCTTCAGGCTGCCAAGGAGCTCTGTGTTATCAGCGGCCAGGAGAAAGGGCAGCCTATAAATATGAAATAGGAAATCTCTCAAATCTCAGTCTCAGTTAGGAAAAAAGTCACAATCCAACCCTTAACCCGCTTTCTAAGCGTTTATAACTCATTGATATTTAATTAGTTATATATATAATATAAAGGAGCGGATACCACATTTAAAACAACTGAGACACTGAGACTGAGATTTTCGGCAAGCAAACGACATATTAAATTTTAACTTAATTCTCTAGAAAGCAATGAGTTACAATATTTTCAGCAGCACCGCTCCGGCGATGCCCAAGCCCAGCAAGGGCACAGAATTCGTGAAATTAGCCATCTCGCAGGCATCAAAAGACATGCGAGAAGTGCTCATTCCGATGGCAATTCCGGCTTTGGCAGCCCATCTCACGGACGTAAGATTCATGTATTCCGACAACAAATTCTATGAAATGTGCGGTCAGATGGGGCATTTGATAGGTCCTTCGGGTATCGGAAAAGCGCAATTGGGACATCTTGTAGAGGCTATCATGCGCAATTTCCGCAAGCATGATGAGACTGAGTTCAAGAAACTCGTGGATTGGCAGCGACAGATGAAGACCAAGGGCGCCAACAAGGAAAAGCCCGAGCGACCAGACGTGAGTTTCTGGTTTCCACCTGCAGATGTTACCAACCCAGCCTTCATACAGAATGCCATGGCATGCGAGAAACTGGGCGAGAGAACGCAATACCTCAACCTACCTGAGGTGGAGATGGCAGATAGAATCTGCGGCGGCCACAAGCAGGTGAGCCAGATGGTGAGAAACATCTTCGACTGTCAGAGAGCCGGAGCCCTGCGCGCCACGGCTGATGGCGTAACGGGCAATCCCGTGCTCCGGGTAAACCTCACCTTCACTTCTACCCCGGAGGCTGCCCGACAGTTCTACAAGAAAGATATCACCAATGGTTTCTTCGGGCGCATCCCTTTTGCCTACAAGGCTCGTGGCGAGCGTAGCGGCAGGATTCCACGACAGGGTTCGTATGATGAGGATTTCCTGAAAAAGCTAGACAGCTATCTGCTGCGCCTGGACAACTGCAAGGGTACCTTTGTGGTGAAACAGCTCAACAAGGTGGCCGACCAGCTGGCTGAAGAAATGGCCAGGCTTGCCGACCTTGCCGATGATGATACTCTCTGGGAACTATCCCACCGCAGCATCTTTTCGGCATGGAAGAAGGGGGCTGTGCTCTGGATTCTGAACGACCAGACGTGGACGCGCTCTATCGGCGAGTTCGTAGTATGGTTCTGCTATTACGACCTGTGGTCGAAGGTAAAGGTGTTTGGCGACATGTTCAAGGGATACGATGCTCAGGAAGAAGAGGTGCAGAGAAATGGTCCTAAGAACATGCTCGACAGCCTTGAGCATTCCTTCAACGAACAGCAGCTGGAAGCACTACGCCTGAGCCTAGGAAAGAGCAAAGAGGGCACCAAGCACCAGCTCTACGTATGGAAGAACCGCAAATTCATCACCTACAGCAACCAGACGGGGCTTTACACGAAGACGCAGGAGTATCTTACGGGGACACCGGATGCAAAGGTGAAGAGCGAGGCAAAATGATGAATTGAACATAAATGAATTTAGATTTTGTTTTTATGGAGAAATATGAAATTCAGAAACTGCGCGACCTTCCGATAGAGAAGGTCGCGAAAGAGATGGGGATGAAGGTGGAGCACCATAAGGCGCTCTGCCCCTT
>JAIINY010000077.1:0-11507 GCA_022741625.1 Prevotella sp.
CATCAAACAGCAGATAGAGAAGGGGTATTCAATGTATATCTATGATTTCAAGTTTTCCGACCTTTCGACGATTGCCTACAACCACATGATGAACCATCAAAATGGCTATAAGGTAAAGCCACAATTCTACGTTATCAACTTCGATGATCCACGCAGAAGCCACCGTTGCAATCCTATCCATCCCGATTTCATGAGTGACATTTCTGATGCCTATGAGAGTGCATATACCATCATGTTGAATCTCAACAAAACGTGGGTGCAAAAGCAGGGGGACTTCTTCGTGGAGAGTCCTATCATCCTGTTTGCAGCTATCATTTGGTACCTAAGAATCTACAAGAACGGAAAGTATTGCACCTTCCCTCATGCAATCGAGCTGCTTAATCGCAGATACGAGGATGTTTTTCCGATACTGACGAGCTATCCCGAACTTGAAAATTATCTTTCTCCGTTTATGGATGCATGGCAAGGTGGGGCGATGGAACAGTTGGCGGGTCAGATTGCAAGCGCAAAGATTCCGTTGTCACGAATGATTTCACCACAACTCTACTGGGTGATGTCCGCAAGCGAGTTTACACTCGACATCAACAATCCCGAAGAACCGAAGATTCTATGTGTCGGCAACAACCCCGACCGTCAGAATATTTATGGTGCGGCACTTGGTTTGTACAACAGCCGCATCGTGAAACTCATCAACAAGAAGGGACAACTCAAATCATCCGTTATCATTGACGAGCTGCCGACCATCTATTTCAAGGGATTGGACAACCTTATCGCCACGGCTCGAAGCAACAAGGTGGCGGTGTGTTTAGGTTTTCAGGACTTCTCGCAGTTGGTTCGTGATTATGGAGACAAGGAGGCTAAGGTGGTTATCAATACCGTTGGTAATATCTTCAGCGGACAGGTCGTTGGCGAGACCGCCAAAACTTTATCCGAGCGTTTTGGAAAAGTGCTCCAAAAGCGCCAGTCTATTTCCATCAACCGTCAGGATGTCTCTACATCCATCAATACCCAGATGGACAGTCTCATTCCGCCGAGCAAGATTAGCGGACTCACCCAAGGTATGTTTGTCGGCTCTGTTTCCGACAACTTCACCGAGCGCATAGAGCAGAAGATCTTCCATGCCGAGATTGTCGTTGACACCGACAAAGTAAAGCGAGAGGAAAGCCATTATCAGCCTATCCCTATCATTAACGATTTCAAGGATACCAATGGCAACGACTGCATGAAGCAAGCTATTCAGGACAACTACAATCAGATAAAGGAGGACGTCAAACAGATTGTCAAGGATGAACTGGAACGCATCGCAGGTGACGAGGACTTGAAGCACTTGATACAGAAGTAAAAAACACATTTATACCGAAAAAATCTCGTTAATGTATAAATTACTATAAATATTTATAATAATATGCGTATTTTTCGAGATTTTTTCGTTACTTTGCAATAGAATTAAAAACAGATTAGATTATGCTTATCAGATTCGACTTTAGTAACATCTTTTCTTTTTTAGAAGAAACAGAGTTCAATATGTTGCCTGCCAAATCTTTGAAGAGTCATACAGACCATCTTCATAAGATTAATACCAACGTGAATGTTCTGAAAGGTTCAGTCATTTACGGTGCAAATGGTGCTGGCAAATCAAATATGATTAAAGCTGCAAATTTGCTGCGTGACATTGTTTTAAAAGGTAGAGTTCCTTCTGACATCAGATATATCAGAAATAAATTTTCTGATGACGATACTCCTGTCTCACAATCAGTAGAGTTCAGCTATAAGAATAAAATATATAACTATGGAGTTACTTATGTATCAAAACTCTGCTTGGAGGAATGGCTTTACGAAACAGGTGTAGAAAAAGATGAAATGGTCTTTGAACGTACCTACTCTAAAGAGACAAACAAACCTGTTGTCAAAATGGGCAGGAAATATGTCGATGGTGACGAAAAAAAGGCTCTATTGGTTAGTTTGCTGGAAGATAATATTTTGAAGAATGATGAATTACTTATCAAACATGAGGATATTATCAAGGAGCCAAGAATTAACAGAGTCAGGGAATGGTTCAGGGATAATCTGAAAATCTTCTTCCCAGAAACCAAGTCTGCGTCTATTTTTGATACTCAATACGAGAATCTGAAATTCAAGCATTTTTCAGAAAAGCTCTTAAGAAGTTTCGATGTTGGCATTCAAGACATAGAGTTACATGAAGATGATTTGGATAAATTCGTCTCGCAGACTGGTATGCCTTTGGATAAAATTTTCGAGGACATCAAGACTAATCTCAAAAAAGAAGAGTCTGGTGTGATAGAAACGCAGTATTTTACAATTGGCGTTACAAAAGAAGAAGATGATAAATATATGATCCGAAGAATAACAACCAGTCATGTTGTAAACAACAAGGCTGTGAGTTTCGAGTTAAAAGAGGAGTCGGATGGTACCCAACGATTGTTTGATTTTGCGCCAGTTCTTTATGACCTGATGCAGTCTGACAAGACTATCATTGTCGATGAGATTGACAGGAGTATTCATGCCAACCTATTGAAGATGTTTGTAGAAAAAGTGATGGGATTGCCTATCCTTGGACAAATTATCTTCTCATCCCACGAATCATGCCTTCTTGATTGCTCTATCTTCAGGAATGATGAGATTTGGTTTGTTGAGAAAGACAGAAAGAACCAAAGCTCTCGTTTCTATACGCTTAATGATTTCAAACCACGAAATGATTTGGACATTCAAAAAGGCTACTTGAAAGGACGCTTTGGAGCTATTCCTTTCTTAGCTCATTTAGAGGATTTAAAATGGGAGGACTGACGTATGCCATATAAAAAACGCAGCTACTATAAGCATGAGGAAGCCAAGGCAAGAGACTATAGTCTTTTTGTTATCGCATGTGAGGGTACAAAGACAGAACCAAGTTATTTTGCACCGTTCGATAATTTCGAACGTATCAAGGTTAGAATCTTGGAACATAAGCAAACTGAGTCTGCCCCTTCACATGTATTGGCAGCAGCGAAAAAGTATATGACAGAAGAGGGGCTGAATGCTGAAGATGGTGACTCTCTCTGGTGTGTTATCGACGTGGACAAATGGCCTATTGACATGATAAAAGAATTGGGTAGTTTCTGCATAAACACCCCAGGATGTCATATAGCCATCAGTAATCCATGTTTTGAGGTATGGCTTCTATACCACAAGCTTACTGATTTGAAAGATATAGATTGTTCTAAGTCCCACAACGTAAAGGTTGCTTTGTCAAAACTCACCACAGGTGGATTTTCAGCAACTGAATATGTAAAACTGATGGCTCAAGCTATCATTAACGCAAAAGCCAAAGACTCTCAACCTGGGGAGCAACATTACTTCCCAGCACTTAAAGAAACCAAAGTGTATGAACTGGGTGAGGCTTTAATGGAAAGGATTGGCAAAAATAGTTGGCAGGATTTTATAAACAAGAATATTTAAAATTAGAATCAATGATGAAATTTAATATAAATAACGGTGTTCATTATAGTAAATATTGCGGAGTCAAACATTCTGCTCTCCGCAATAAAGGTGTCTTTGATGGTACTATAGATAATGATTCTTTGCTGCATATAGATCCTATGCTGCTAAAAAATTCATCTATACCTGAATTTAACAATGCATATAACGACTATATCAACTATTTCAAACGATTTGTAACGCTATCAAAATTTTTAAAATCACCATCAGAGCAAGATTGCCATTTTAGAAAAATGGTAGAATATTTTACATTCTCAGAGATTCCGAATACAGGACTTGGCTTTTCTGAAAAAGGAAAGTCCGGCTCTGGCATCAGCGGAAAATTGTCCAAACAACTTGCTTTGTCTGCCTATACTATAATAAGTGAAGGACATACTGATTTAGAAATATTTTCTTTATTACATTTATTTGAAGATAACATTGGTGCAGATAGAATCAGTGACATGATTATCAGTATATTACGTAAGAACTTTTTATCTTACACCCAAAGGGTTTGCTCTGAATTGAGTATAAATAGTTTTGCGTATGAATTTGACAACGAGACATATAAAGTCCCTTTTTACAACAACAAACCAATCTATTTTATTCCAGAAAGTTTTTTAACTGAATTAAAGGTCGCCAAAGACTGGAGTGAGATTGATGATGTCTGTGATTATAACAAAAAAATAAGGAGAAAAGTCTGTAAGGCAATTCAAGGCATTTGGGAAGATATGTCAAAAATGAACAAAAAGCAATTTAAGGATCTTATCATAAGCAACAAGACTGCATATAATACGGTTCTTGATTATGCCAAAAACATAGAACCAAAAGGATATGATTTTATTCAAGATAATTGCAATGAATACTTTGACCTCAAGATTGAAGAACTTGTTGCGAGCCATCCTTTAAATATACATTGTGTCTCTCAAAACTGTTATACCCCAGAACAAGTGTATTCTATAACAAAGGAAATTTGTACACAGTTCAAGCATCTTGTAGAAGATAACAGAATGTATAAAATGTTATTGAAAGATAATGGCAAATCTAAAAGAGAGTCTGTTTGGCAACTCTATTTATATTCTATTGCACAGACATATTTGCGGGCTGGGCATATAAATATAAGTGTTGACCGTGAGAGTGACAGTGGAGCTGGCGAATTAGATTTTAAATTTTCACAAGGTCAACAATGCCAAACCATTGTGGAAGTCAAATTATCTGACAATCCGGATTTGCTTCATGGGTATAAAACACAATTACCTCAATATGTGAAGGCGGAAAATGCAGATCATGCTCTGTTTATTGTAATTATTGTTGAAAATATAAATAAGAAACAATTTTATGAATTGTTGAATATTCACAAGAAGCAAGAAAAAGGGCAAACAGAAATTTTGTTTATTGATGCACGCCCTCAAAAAAGTGCAAGTAATTTATAATTGTTTGCCTCTCGTTTATTTGAGAGACAAACAATTACTTTTCCATCGCCTCATCCTCATCCAATTCATCATCCCGTCGCATCTTATCATTCAGCTTCTCCTGCATCTTATCAAGGAGAACGTCAAGCAGATTGTCAAGGACGAACTGGAGCGCACGCTGCTGACGAGAACTTGAAGCACTTGATACAGAAGTAGTAATTAGATTCAGGAAAAGCACTTGAACTAAACATCTTTTTGGTACCGATTCAAATGCTACGATGGTACCGATTCGCCGATACAATCAGGTATAAAATGAATTTAGGAGCAACGTATCCCTATGGATTCCGTTACTGCCTAAAATAAGTAACGCCCCTCTAGTATGCTGCCTTTCGGCGCGCCTGAGGGGCTTATTATCTTTAGTTGAATGAACTGTCTTTCTTTTTGCGCTGCAAAGTTAAGAACTTTTTTCGGAACTACCAAATAAAAAACAAAGATTTTTCTAAGTTTTTTCAAATTTTCCACATTTCTTCGTCTTTCCAACCCTCAGGGAAGCCCATGGCTGGTAGCGACACGACATCTTTATACTCATCCAACAATGCTATCAGCCTGGTTTTGAACGGAGAGGTAGGATTCACCGTCTGCAACAGATAGTTCAGGATACAGGCTGTATAATAGAATTTCTTCAATCTCGCCTTATGAGGTTCTCTGAGCCATTTGAGCTTTTTGGAAAATTCCAACCGCTCCGGCACGATACTCATATCTCGATTCCAAAGACGGGCATGATGGGCACAGATGTTCCTCACGTAGTTGATGGCATGCAACCAGGAGCAATATGTCCTAGGAGGCAATCCGAAATACGAGGCGATACCCGCTATGTCTGCACGGTTCTTCAGCCCCATACATATTCTTGAAAGATGGTTGAAATACATGATTTCCACACTCATCCAAGAAGGTGGGTTCACCGGATCACAGTACTTGCTGGTATAATGCTGTATGAATACCTCTGCTCGATTGTTATGCAGCTGTTCCCTGATATGACTTTGTATTTCCGAATATACATCAATGGTTATCTGCTTGCCACCACGCAACGTAATGGTCTTGGGGTCATTGAATATATCCTGCCTATCTTGCCAATGCGAACCGTATTTATGACTTAATTGGTAAATAATCTGAGTTCTGATGGCTACCTCAAGCCTTTCTATCGCATCAAATACCAACAAGCGGAGCTTCCTGTCAAAAACATAAAGGTTATAGACATGATCCCAGGTGATTCCATTCTTGAAAGAATCCAATATCTCTCCTTCTTGATTGGCTTCTTTAAAAGGCAGCATATAGGCACTCATCCTATAGTAGCTGATATTGGCAAGATGCCTTTTGGCACGTGCCTCGTCAGCAAATTGAAGCCCTCTGGATTTGAGGAGTTCAACCTGCTGCTGATAGGTCAATGGTGGCTTTGTATATCTTTCCATACTCTCACTATTTTATTTAAGTTACAAAAGTATAGAAAAAATCCTGTATGAAAGAATAAATGCCTAATTTTCTTGTGCTCTGGTAACATTTTTCTGTAATTCTACAGAAAATGAGCTTTTTCATCTCCTCATCCTCTCCAATTCATCATCCCGTCGCATCTTATCATTCAACTTCTCCTGCATCTTGTCCAGAAAGTATGTACGACTGTAGTTCTTACGTCTCCGGATATCGGTATAAAAACGGTAGCAGTCCTTGGCCTTGACACCAAAGAATTGGTACATGGCTTGAGCCAGCTCTTTGAATTTCACTTCGCCGTCATTCACACTTCCCATCACGCAGATGCCATATACCATCTCTACGAGGTCTACAGCGTTCCCCGTCCAGCATATCGGCAAAGCCTTGTCCGTCTTCTCATGGGCAACAGAAGCCCCCTTGCCCACGCTTGCCTTTACCTGCTGCATCATCTTACGGATGAACGACAGGGCTTTCTTGATATACAGTCCAAGAGCACATCCTGTATCTGGATGTAACAGTGGATGATATTGCAACTCTGTCTCTGCAAACACAAGGGCATGCAGAGCCTCCTTGCTCTCTGACGCACGATGGCACAGGTCTATAACCTGAGTTACAAACTGGTGATACTCCTCCTGAATCTGCTCCATCTTCATCTTGCCGCCAAGGTCGTTGATAACCTTAAAGAAGGCAGTCTCTGTCAATATATTATAGCTCATAAGTCTTTCTGTTTTGATTGTTAAACTTCTATTTGGCGGTGTACACACAACCCCTAGAAGTCCAAAAGCAATGCCAACAGACGCCAGACAGCGCCAAAATAGAGTATAACTTTCTGATTATCAACACAGCAACAGCAACCACAGCCTAGCAGCACAAAAACAAAAAGTGTTCAAAACCTGAACACCTGTTCACGTTTTGAACACCCCATTCTACACTTTTGCCTTCACAAAAGCCTATTCTATACCATACTTCTCCTTCAGATTGTACAATGTCGTTCGTCCAATCCTCAGTATCTCTGCGGCTTTCGTATGATTTCCCTTGGCGAGTTTCAAGGCTCCAATGATTCGTTCCCGTTCCGAATCCGTATCTCGCAGTGCCGTCGTTACCGTTGTTGTCCCCGAAAAAGAATCAAACTTCAGGTTCTCTTCCGTGATCTGCTTCTCTTTCGCCATGACCACGGCATTTTTGATGACCCGTTTCAGTTCTCTCACATTACCTGGCCAGGTATAGGTTTCCAAAGCCTTGATGGCTCCGGTACTGAAACCATCTATCTCTTTTCCGAACCGCAGTTTATATCTCCTCAGAAAGAATTCTGCCAATGGTCTGACATCCTCTACCGCCTCTCGCAATGGCGGCAACTCGATGATGGTCTCGCAGAGACGTTGCAGCAGGTCATGCTTGAAGGTATCATTGTTCACTGCCTTGCCCAGATCTTCATTGGTAGCCAGCACCAACCGCACATCGGCCTCGATGTCCTTTGTTCCACCTACTCGTCTGAATCGCTGTTCCTGCACCACTCGCAGCAGCATCTTCTGCACCTCCAAAGATAGGTTGCCTATCTCGTCCAGAAACAGGGTTCCTCCCTTCGCTTCCTCAAACACGCCCACACGGGCATTGTCTGCCCCGGTAAAAGCTCCCTTCTCATGCCCCAGAAGAGTAGAAGCGGCAAGCTGTTCATTCAGGGTGCCACAATCCAAGGTGACGAATGGCTTGTTGGCTCGCTTGCTTTTCTCATGTATCATCCGGGCGATATGCTCTTTCCCCGTACCGCTCTCTCCCAGGATCATCACCGTTATCTGGATGGGAGCAAACATATTCACCAGTTCTATCACCTTCGTGAAGGCCTCACTGGTCCGGGCAAAGATCTTCTCACGACTCTTGGCGATATGTTCATTCCCTTTCCACAGGGCATTCAGGAATTCAAACAGCTCTCTCTGCATCTCACTCTTCGGGAAATAATTAGCTGCGCCCTTCTTGATGGCTGCCACGGCTGAGGAATAACTCTCATAGTCCGTCATGATGACAAACTGGTTCTCATAACCATTCTCCCGCATCCATTCCAACAGCTGGATACCATCACCATCGGGCAACCGTAGGTCAGAGAGTACGATGGTAAACTCATCCGCCTCCCGCACCAGTTCCATGCCCTTGCGCATGTTGTAGGCTTTGGAAGTCTCCCAACCTTGACGCTTCAGCATGTTACAGATGCGTTCACAGAAGGTCATACTGTCTTCTATCACTATGATCCGCTTCGTCATTTCATTCCTCCTTCCTGTTCTTCATGAATAGCATGGATGATGTCTTCGCACTGCCGTTTGATTTCACAGATTCCCTGGGCTATTTCCTTGTCAGTAGTGGTATTCTTCACGGAAGAAAATACGCGGTTCAGCTTTTCACCACATCCGATCAGTTCCCAGGTACCTCTCATGCTATGCAATATTTCTTTCAGCTCATGGCGGTCGCCTTTCTCCCAGGCCTTGTCGATACGGTGGATGTTCTCCTCCGTCTCTTCCTCAAAAAGCCACAGCGTTCTTTGCTTCTCACCAAATTCATATAGGGGTATCAGGTCTATGTTCCCTTTCCCGTTCACCTCCTTCTGGATGAATCGGTTGGCAACCGACATCAATTCGTTCGGAGAGAAGGGCTTGGATAGACATCCCGAAAAGCCCTTCTCGGTCAGATAGTCCTCTGTGATACCTGCTGATCCCGTCACGGCAACAACGGGTATCGTCCGGGAATTACCGATGTTCGACATTCGCAGGATTTTGAGCACATCATATCCGTTTGCGCCCTGCATCTTCAGGTCTGTAAACAGGATGTCATAGTCCTTCTCACGCATCTTTGCCAGTAATTCATCCATACTCATACTGGTATCGCATCTGATTCCGTTTTCCGCAAAGATGCCCTGCATCCGATGGAGTATCAGTTCATTATCGTCTATGACGACCACTTCCGTTCTGTTGTCCCCGATAATCTCATTCTCTCTTTCAATATCTTTCTCATGCACCAGTGGCAATGGGATTTCCACAGTGATGGTACTGCCGACATTCTTCTTGCTCGACAGTTCGATTTTACCATTCATCATACCCACCAGATTTTTCACGATAGACAGTCCCAAGCCGAATCCGTCTTTCGTTGCCGCATTGCTCAGCTGTCTAAAGGCATCAAAGATTTGCTGCTGTTCCTCTTCGTCCATTCCGGTTCCGGTATCATGCACGGAGATGAACAGCATGCCACCCTCATAACTCAGACGAAGGGTCACAGAACCGGCATCCGTAAATTTCAGGGCATTCGACAACAGATTTCTTACGATTCTCTGTATCTTCTCCTTGTCGCCCAGCACGATGTCGTCCGACGAACTCTCCACGGTCAGCACCAGTCCCTTCTTGTCCGCCAGTCCAGCAAATTCCGATGCCAGCCTTGTTCCAAGTCCTTTAACGGTAAAAGGTTTGGCCATTATGGTCTCTTTCCCGTTGTCCAGTCGGAAATAGTCCAACAAATCATTGAGCATCTGCTCCATACTGGCTACGGCTTCCAAAGAGATATCTATTTCATCTGCAGAATCCTTCTTCATGACACCCAGATGGTGTTTGAGGGTTGCCAGCGGGATTCGCAACTCATGCGTGATAGCCTGTATGGTCTGGCGGCGCTGGGTAAGAAGTTCTATGTTCTGCTGGTTTTTGGCATTCAGCTTCCCGATGAGTTGATCGGTTCTTTTCTTGTTTCTGATAACCTGCAGGAACATGCTGAATAATACCAGAATCAACAGGGAGAGTATACCTATATAATAATAGGTGTAGTTACCTTCCAATGTGGCTATCTGCTGCTCTCTTTCCACGATTCCCATGTTGACATGCTCGTCAACAACGGCTATCATTTTCTGTAGATGATGGTTGATGGCTTCATTTCGGATGCCCAGACTGTCCAGATGCCCATTGACCTTACGGCTCTGTTGCTGATGCCTGGCGACAATCTTATGATTGAGCATAGACAGCATCTTTGTCGTAGCGGTGGGCTGCTGACGCTTCATGGTATCAACGGCAGCCTTTTCTTCTTTTCTAAACAGCTGTGCCCAAAATCCCCGTTTCTTCTTCTGAACCGCAGGACGGGGAATGGAGGACTGTACTTGCTGTTCCTTCTTGCTTTTCGCTACAATCTTGGGCACTTCCGTCGTCAGTTCCTCATGAATATCATTGCGCTTCTGTACGGCATTTCTGATTTGCAACAACAGTCTTTCCTTCTCAACAAACAGCTGGCGGAGATTCTCTGCTTCTATCTGACGGCTCATCTTCCCCATGTCCAACAACATACAGTCCACTTCCATCCGAAGTTGATGATAGTCTTCTACGTCAGTGGCGTCCCAGTCTGCTACCGTCTCACCAAGCAACGACATCTCAGCGATATGCATGTTCAAATCATGCATAGCCTTGCGCCACTCATGCAGTTCTGTGTTCCTGCATTCTATCTCTTTCCTGTCGTGCCATTCTGATAGCCCGATCATAATGGTACATCCTATGATGAGGATGGCTGCCATGATACCGCCTGCCATCCATCGGCAGATATGTCCAGTCTGTTTCTTGTGTTCCATCTTTATATTTTCTTAGCCGTTACAATTCTATGGTCCTGCTGTAACCATCATTACCTTGTACTTCAACAGAATGTTCGTTCCACCTGTATATATATTTATATTCTGGAGGCAGGATGATATTGCCCCTCCTGTCCAATAGTCCATACAAACATTTCTGTATGCCTATTCTGCATTCTGCATAATCACCTCGGAAGTCAGAGATATACGAATAAATGGGTTTCACAATGATGTCGTTCATCACCCTCAGTCCCCATCTGCCATCCTGCTGGAAAGGCTCTACATTCTTCAAATATTCATTCAGTTGTTTGGCAGTCATCTTCTTCCTAGCCGTATTCGCCTTCTTCACCGTTATCATCTCATCATTCACGGCAATGATGTTCTGCATCTTCTTCACATAGGTTGGAATGATACCCTTGCCTGCCCTCAGTCCTGCAAACATACTCTCCCAGTTGCGAGGCTTGTCGGGCAAGCCGAACTTGCGGTAGTTACCTACATTATCGATTATCATGCACACCTTATCCTTGTTCTCCTTGTTGATGCGCAACCCACGC
>JAIINY010000418.1:0-1644 GCA_022741625.1 Prevotella sp.
AATGTACGCGCGTACATTATATATATACACTCTATACATTAGCCTTCCTTATGTCCATGAGGTCCATGATGACCACCCTTGCGCTCAGGCAACTCCTTCTGGATCAAGCCACGAGAGATGAGGAAGCGGGCGATGGTATCGAGCATACCATTTACATAGCCACCACTGCGAGGAGTACTATAGAGCTTGGCAAGATCTACATACTCATTGATGGTAACCGTAGCAGGAATGCCAGGGAAAGTCATCAGCTCGGCAATGGCAATCTGCATGACTACTACATCCATATAAGCCAGGCGGTTGAAATCCCAGTTGCGGCAAGCATCGCCGATATAGTGCTGATAAGCATCGCAGTTGAGCAATGTAGCACGGAAGAGCTTGCGGGCAAAGTCGCGGTCCTCTTCATCCTTATATTCCGGAAGCAATTCCTGATTAGCCTTGCTGGTTGCTTCGAAGCGCTTGATGGTCTTCAGTACGAAGGTATCGATGATATCCTTGTCATCATTCCAGTAGAGGCTCTTCTCCTCAAGCAAAACATCGAGATCATCATTGTTCTGAATGAAGGTCTTGTAAGCACGGCGCCAGAACTCGCGGTCGTATGCATAGTCGTCAAGCTCCTCTACATGGTCCTTTGTCATGGAACCGTCAATATAGCTGGCATAGAGATTGCTGGAGACGATGGCAGTATAAATCTTGCGCACAGTTTCGATATCCTCTTCCCAAGAAGACTTCTTCACATCAGCCCAGTCGGCGAGCATCTTGTTCTCTTCCAACTGCACGGCAAATCTATTGTATGCGAATCTTGAAGAAGGCTCTGGAGCACCCTCACGCTGAGCACGAGCCACCTCTACCTCATAGCGCTTCTGTGCCTCCTGGGTAAGAGCTACAATGAGTTGCAACATATAGTTGTACAAGTCATACGACTTAGAAAGAGCAAACAACAGCTCCTTTTCAGCATTATCAATATTATGATTGCTGTTCTGATAGTATGCGTAGGTTAACTGCACAATCTTACGTCTTATCAAATCCCTATTAATCATTCTCTAATAATTTAAAAGATTTATTTATATAATTATCTAAAACAGTGCAAATTTACATATTTAATATATAATATGCAAGAAAAGGGGCAATAATTTCTATTTTTTTAAGGTTAGGTGATGAGTTTTAGATATTTAACGGGCATTTTGGAGAAAATATCGCCCAGAAATTTGCATATTCCAAATAAAAGTAGTAATTTTGCACCCGCTTTACGAGAAACTCTCGCGAGGCATGCTTCAAACAAAGCTAATCCGTGTGATGGCGAGTTAAGGCAAAATTATTTTTTTAACAACTTAATTTAGAGTAACACAAATGAAAGAGATTAATGTAACAGGTCAGAAGCGTACAGACCTTGGCAAGAAAGCTTCTAAGTCATTGCGTAAGGAAGGTTTCATCCCATGTAACCTTTATGGTGAGAAGAAGGATGCAAACGGTGCTCCTGAGGCTATGTCATTCGCAGTTCCATTCACTGAGTTGCGTAAGATCATCTACACTCCTCATGTATATGTAATCAACCTCATCATCGACGGTGAGAGCCACACAGCTATCATGAAGGAGATCCAGTTCCACCCAACAACAGACGCTCCTCTGCACGTTGACTTCTACGAG
>JAIINY010000078.1:0-11397 GCA_022741625.1 Prevotella sp.
CTGAACAAGATTCTGAAGGGCGACTGGAAATATGACGGCGTAGTGGTAAGCGACTGGGGAGGCGCACACGATACCGACCAAGCCGTGAAGAACGGGCTCGACATAGAGTTCGGCACATGGACGAACGGATTGACCATGGGTGCCAGCAATGCCTACGATAATTACTACCTTGCCGTACCATATATAAAAGGTATCCAGGAAGGTAAATACACCGCCAAGGAATTGGATGAAAAGGTGCGCCGCGTATTACGCCTATTCTATCGCACCACCATGAATCCAAACCGTCCTCATGGTTTTCTCTGTTCTGACAGCCACTATGCAGCAGCCAGACAGATTGCCGAAGATGGCATCGTACTGCTCCAGAACAAGAACCATGTGCTTCCTATCAATACCCAGAAAGCACAACGTGTTTTGGTAGTAGGAGAAAATGCCGTGAAGATGATGACCGTGGGTGGAGGCAGCTCTTCTCTCAAGGTACAGCGGGAGATTTCGCCACTCGACGGATTAAAATCTCGACTGGAAAAAGATAATGTGGAAGTGGAGTTTGCACGAGGTTATGTAGGCGATGTAAGCGGAAATTACAATGGCGTAACTACCGGACAGAATCTGGAGGACAAACGCAGCGAGGCTGAGCTGATAGCCGAAGCCGTAGAAAAAGCCAAGCATGCTGATTACGTGGTGATGTTTGGCGGCTTGAACAAGAGTGATTATCAGGATTGCGAAGGTCACGACCGCAAACAGCTTGAATTGCCATACGCTCAAGACAAGCTCATCGAGGCTTTGGCTAAAGCCAACAAGAACTTCATCTATGTGAATATCTCAGGTAATGCTGTGGCTATGCCTTGGAAAGAAAAAGTGGCTGGCATCATTCAGGGATGGTATATCGGTAGCGAAAGCGGTGAAGCTCTGGCTTCTATCCTCACCGGCGACAAGAATCCTAGCGGCAAATTACCATTCACATGGGTAAACTCATTGCAGGAAGTGGGTGCCCACGCATTAAACACCTATCCGGGCACCTGGCGCAAGGAAGGTGGAGCAAAGACTGAGGTCAACATCATTGATGAGGAGTATAAGGAAGGCATCTACGTAGGTTACCGTTGGACTGATAAGAAAAACATCAAGCCAGCATTCGCCTTTGGACATGGATTGAGCTACACTCAGTTTGCCATCTCTAATCTTCGCAGTGATAAGAATTTGATGAATCTGAATGACTCTATCACCTTTACCGTGAATGTAAAGAACACCGGCAAACGTGCCGGTGCAGAAACCATCCAGCTCTATATCCATGATGTAAAGGCTTCTGTTGATCGCCCTTACAAGGAGCTGAAGGGATTCCAAAAGGTTTACCTGCAGCCGGGAGAGAGCAAGGATGTAAACATCACCATCAATAAGCAGGCACTCAGCTTCTATGATGAAACAGCTGCATCCTGGAAGGCAGAAGCAGGCAAGTTTGAGGCACTCGTCGGAAATGCTTCCGATCAGCTGAAACTCAAAAAGGCGTTTGAACTGAAATAAAACAAAAAAAGGTTCCTTTGGAGATTTTCAAACTCCATCAAGGAACCTTTTATTTTTGTACCCGGTATAAGTTTGCACTAAACTTATATCGAATATCATCTCATTCCAATCTGCTTTACCTTTGTTTCAAATTCATCTCTTTCACAGATGGCTCCATTCTTTACCTTGGCACGATAATTATAAATGGTATTTACCGAATAATGCAGAAATTCGGCGATTTTAGAACTATCTTCGATACCCAGGCGAATAAGAGCAAAGATGCGAATGGTGGTAGAAAGTTTACCGTCATCCTCCAAGACGATACGCTCCTCAGGCTTCAAAAGAGCATTGAATTCCTCTACAAAATCAGGGAAGAGTTTCAGAAACGCAGCATCAAAGTAATCGTATAACTCGCCGATATATTCATGATCGGTTTGCATCATATCTATCAATTTGGTCAACTCACGCTGCTTGACCAACTTCACCACGCGCTTGCGCATGGTTTCTATCTTATCGACATAGATAGCACATAAACGCAAGAATCGACCAATATAAACCTCTTTCATCTTATTACTCTCGTTCAAGCAGCCATAAGCCTGCTCTAAATTTCTGTTGGTTTGCTGCAATTCCCTATTGGTTTGTTCCAGATTCTTATTCGCCTTTTCCAATTCCTTATGAGCCAAGGCAAGACGACGGCGCTGCTTGTTTACATACAGAAGCAGGGTACATACTAATACTAAAAGTACTACAGATACTGCTATCATCAGTTTAAGCTGCCGGTTACTCTGCGTAATTTCCTTCTGATAAGTACCCTCAACGGCAGAGAGCAACGGCATGATTTGGCGACTTCGAAGAGCGGTATTGAAAATGCGGGCTGCATTCCATGCAAACTTGATGTAAGTATAGGTATGGGCAAACTCCTTTTGGTTTTGATTCAGAAGATTGGCAAGTTCCCACATTGAGCCCTGATCCATCACCGCCGTACGGACATCACAAAGAGCCGAGACAAGGAGGTAATAGATGGCATCCTCATCCTTATTGAGCTGCTTGCAGATCACCGCCCTATAGTAAGCCACGATAGCATATTCATGCGTTCCAGGCTTTACCTGCTTCATACGCAAATTGCTATAATACAAAGCACCATTCAGGTCGTTAGCACTACGACAGTCTTCCTCCATCATCTGCAGGTATCTATCGTCTGTATGCGAAAAAATCATGGCTATCTGTTTCTTCATCACCTGCGCCTTTTGTGCATAATGCTCTTTCAATGACGGCACATTGCTATAAAAAGCCAGCTCTCCATAAAGATGCTGACCAGCCCAAAGATAGTTGCGATACCCTTCTGCATCAAGCTTAGTAGTATCTATCTTGTTCAGCAGACTATACGATTCCACATAATCACCTATAGTAGAACTCTGAAAAGCAAGCAGCGATATAGCATTGCCCTTTTTTGCCTGATCGCCCATACGCTCAGCCAAGGCAATGCAACGATTCAGATAACTCACGGCTGAATCGTTTTTATAAGCCTGATACTCCTGAAAAAGAGCAAAACTCATTTGGTACCTTGCTCCATCATTCTTGCAAGCATTCAGTTGACTTGCAAGTTTGGCTATACGTCCCTCACGCACTGCCACATAACGAGGTGACTGCAGGATGGCTTCATCCAGACATTGATAAAGAGAATCTAAATTATACTTTGCAGCATTGGCTATATGCGTCAACAGCAACAAGCATATCAGTAAGAACCATCTATTCTTCATTATTTGTTACACTTTAAGAAATTGTATATAGGTTTGATTTTTTAAAAATCATTTTCAACTTTTTGACTTCCTTTGCAGAATGCCGATGCAAATATAATCATTTTTTCAGATAACGCCAAAACTTAAGAATGATATTTTGCCTTTTTCTGCTGTTTTACATCCACTTTTTCATCTGGCACGCCAATTCATAACGACATCATTATCAACTCCTTTTTCTTCTTTAACAGAAAAAACAATCCACATTTTCACCCTTTATGCTATGTGGGCTCAAGTTTTTTTATTACTTTTGCAAAACAATACCAGCAATGGTATAAGTTGCATAATAACCATACTAACATTATAAACATGAGAACAGCATTCATATCACTATCATTTCTGCTGGCTGGCTCGCTGATGGTTCCTGCCATCGCCCATACACCCGCCAGCAAGAAGAAAGTTGCTACAACAACTCAAAAAGGTAAAATCCTGCCGATGAAGGAGTATATCGACCATCTGATGGCAAAGATGACTCTGCAGGAGAAAATCGGTCAGCTCAATCTGATGGTGGCTGGCGATATCACTACCGGTGGAGCCCTGGACACCCAGGTGGGTGGCGACATTGCAAAAGGCAACATGGGCGGCGTATTCAACATCAAGGGACTCGACAAAATCAAGGCTCTCCAGGACATCGCCATCAAGAACAGCCGTCTGGGCATTCCGCTGCTGGTGGGCATGGACGTAATCCACGGCTACGAGACCATGTTCCCTATCCCCCTCGCCCTCTCCTGCTCCTGGGATACAGAAGCGATGAAAAAGGTAGGCGAAGTATCGGCTAAGGAAGCCAGTGCTGCAGGAATCAACTGGACTTACTCGCCTATGGTAGATATTGCACTCGATGCCCGATGGGGACGAATCAGCGAAGGCAACGGAGAGGATCCTTACCTGAGCGGCGTGATGGGTGCAGCACTAACACAGGGTTACCAGGGTGTTGACATGCGCACAGAGGAGATTTTGAGAGCAGATAGAATCATGGCTTGCCTCAAGCACTTTGCCCTCTACGGAGCCGTGGAGAGCGGCAAGGAATACAACACCGTGGATATGAGTCGCATACGCATGATGAACCAATACCTGCCTCCTTACGAAGCCGTGGTAAAGGCTGGCGTAGGCAGCGTAATGTCTTCTTTCAACCTGATAGATTACACCCCTGCCACCGCCAACCACTGGATGATGACCGATGTTTTGAGAAAACAATGGGGATTCAAGGGATTCGTGGTAACCGATTATGCATCTATCGCCGAGATTCTGAACCACGGCACAGCCAAGGATCTGAAAGAGGCATCAGAACAGGCACTCCTGGCAGGTACGGATATGGATATGTGCTCCAATGCCTTCGTCAAGCATCTGGCACAAAGCGTGGCTGATGGCAAGGTGACGGAGGAAGACATCAACACAGCCTGCCGCCGCATCCTCGAGGCAAAATACAAACTGGGATTGTTCAGCAATCCTTACCGTTATTGCAACGCCAAGCGAAACAAGACCGACATCTACTCTGCCGAAAACCGACAGATAGCTCGCGACGTAGCAGCCGAGACCTTCGTGCTTCTGAAAAATGAAGGAAATCTTCTTCCTCTGAAGAAACAGGGAAAGATAGCGCTGATTGGTCCTCTTGCAGATACCCGCAACAATATTGCCGGCACATGGAGTGTAGCTCAGGCTCCAGAGAAATATACTACTATCAAGGAAGCCATGGAGAAAGCGCTCGATGGCAAAGCCACCTTATTATACGCACAGGGCAGCAATATCTGGCGCGATAGGGAACTTCAGAAGAACGGCGAACAGGGCAAGTCTATTGCCTGGGGAGATGAGGTAAAGATGAAGAACGAGGCACTGCAGATAGCAAAGGAAGCAGACGTGATAGTATGCGCTATGGGCGAAACTGCCGACATGAGCGGTGAATGCGCAAGCCGCACCAACCTGGAAATGCCGGATGTGCAGCAGGAACTTCTGGCTGAACTCGCAAAGATGGGAAAACCTGTCGTATTGCTCAACTTTGCCGGTCGCCCTACGGTTTTGTCATGGGAGAAAGAACACATTCCTGCCATCATGAACGTATGGTTTGGTGGTTCTGAAGTGGGAGATGCACTTTGCGATGTCATCTTCGGCGACAAGGTTCCATCAGGTAAGCTCACCACTTCCATGCCAAAGACAACAGGTCAGGAGCCTCTCTATTACAATCATCAGAATACGGGACGCCCTGTACCTGATGACAATCAGAAATTTGCCAAGTTTGCCAGCAATTGTCTGGATGTAAGCAATGGTCCTCTCTATCCATTCGGCTATGGATTGAGCTACACCACTTTCGAGTATGGCGATTTGAAACTGAGCAGCCATGAAGTCAATATGGATGACTGGAAGATTACAGCCACCATCAACGTAAAGAATACGGGCAGCCGTGATGCCGACGAGATAGTTCAGCTCTATATCCGTGATATGGTTGCCAGCATCTCTCGCCCTGTCAAGGAACTGAAAGGTTTCCAGCGCATCCATCTGGCTGCAGGAGAAAGCAGGGAAATCAGCTTCGATATCACCCCTGAAATGCTCAAATTCTATAACGCAGAATTAAAGCATGTGATTGAACCAGGCGACTTCCAGATTATGGTGGGAGGAAACAGTAAAGAGGTAAAGACCCAGAATCTTACTGTTAAATAATTGTGCCAAAAGCAAATGAACGCACAATAAATATTTTGCTTCAATTATTATTGATTTTCAACTTTTTGTTGTATCTTTGCAGAAGATAAGCTGCACTTGGCAATTTGAAAGCAAGCTTTCATTGCGCTCGCTTGCATTATCTTTGCAAAAAAAATAACAAACAAAAAACATGATGAATTTCAACAAGACATTTCTTACCCTCGGTTTGGCTGCAACACTCTTGCAGATGCCAACCTCATCGTTTGCCCAGAATGCAGGCGGCAACCGTCAGAATCCTCTCCTGGTAAAGAGCAGCCTCCCTTTCGGCGCTCCAGATTTCAGCAAGATTCAGGAGAGCGACTATCTCCCAGCCTTCGAAGCAGGTATCAAGGAGCAGCGTGCCAATATCCAGAAGATTATCAGCAACAAAAAGAAGCCAACCTTCCAGAACACCATCCTCGCTTATGAGAACAGCGGTATGTTGCTGGACCGTGTTTCCAATGTATTCTTCGGTCTTACCAGCGCACACAAGACTCCTGGAATCGCAGAGGCTCAGAAGAAGGTGATGCCTTTGCTCACCGACCTCGACAACGAGATTTCATTCAATCAGAAACTCTTCGAACGTATCAAATACGTTTACGACCATGAGTACAACAAACTTAAGGGCGAAGACAAGCGACTCACCGAAGTTATCTACAAGGGCTTCGTCCGCTCAGGTGCCCTACTCTCTCCAGAGAAGATGGAGCGCATGAAGCAGATCAACACCCGCATCTCAGACCTCCAGGAGCAGTTTGGTAATCTTCTTCCTGCAGCTACCAACAACGCCGTGGTTTGGGTGAACAGTAAGGAAGAACTTGCGGGACTCAGCGACGCCGACATCGCACAGTGCAAGAAAGACGCAGAAAGCCTGGGCAACAAGGCTCCATACTGCATCGTCATCGTGAACACTACCCAGCAGGCTATCCTCACCAATCTCCAGAACCGTGAGCTCCGCCGCAAGATTTATATGGCAAGCATCCACCGTGCCGACGGTACCGACCCTAAGTTCAACACCTTCCCTATCGTAACCGAGATTGCCAAGCTCCGTGCCGAGAAGGGACAGTTGATGGGCTACAGCACCTACGCTGACTATTCACTGGAGAAGACGATGGCAAAGAATGCCAAGAACGTAAACAACTTCCTGCAGAGCCTCATCAAGGAATACGCTCCTAAGGCTGATGCCGAGACCCGCGAAATAGAGGCTTACGCACAGAAGAGCGAGGGCAAGGACTTCAAGCTCCAGCCATACGACCGCTTCTACTATTCTGCCAAGATGAAGAAGGAGATGCTCAATATTTCAGACGATGAAATCAAGCCTTACTTCAATGTGGATAGCGTTCAGATAAACGGTGTATTCTATGCTGCTCATCGCGTATATGGTCTGAACTTCAAGCAGCGCAAGGATATTCCTACCTATCACCCGGACATGAAGGTATTCGAGGTAAGCGACAAGAGCGGCAAGCCTATCGCCCTCTTCTACAGCGACTACTTCCGTCGCCCTACCAAGCGTGGAGGCGCCTGGATGAGTGCCTTCGCCAAGCAGAGCGACAAGTGGGGACAGTTGCCTATCATCTATAATGTATGCAACAATGCCAAGGCTCCAGAGGGTCAGCCTACCCTGATTACATGGGATGAGGTTTGCACCATGTTCCATGAGTTCGGTCACGCTCTCCACGGCATGTTGTCAAAGTGCGGTTACAATACCCTTTCGGGCACAGCTGTGGCCCGCGACTTCGTAGAAATGCCATCACAGTTTAACGAGTCATTTGCCAGCATCCCTGAGATCTTCGACCACTATGCCCGTCACACAGAGACCGGTGCTGCGATGCCAGCAGACTTGAAGGAGCGCATGCTGAAGAGCATCAGCTTCCAGCCAGCCTATGCTCTGGGCGAGAACCTGGCAGCAACCTGCCTTGATCTGGCTTGGCACGAGCTGACACCAGACGAGATTCCATCTCCATATATGGCAGGTGCATTCGAGAAGGAAGCCCTCAACAATGTAGGTCTGCTCAATTCCCAGATTCCTCCTCGCTACTCTACCACCTATTTCAATCACGTATGGGGTGGCGGTTATGCAGCCGGTTACTACAGCTATCTCTGGACAGAGGTGCTCGCTGTGAATGTAGCCGATTACTTTGCCAAGCATGGTGCCTTGGATCCAGCTATCGGTCAGGCATTCCGTGATAAGGTTCTGAGCCGTGGTAATACCAAGGACCAGATGGAAATGTTCACCGATTTCACTGGTATGAAAGAGCCAGATGCCTCTGGTTTCCTGAAGGCAAGAGGATTGTAAGAGACGTATAAAAAGACGTATAAAGAAAAAAGCTCCACACGCCCTGGTGGGTATGTGGAGCTTTTTTATTCAAAACTGCAGCTTAACTGCTTTTCTATTTTATATTTTTTCTTCCTTACTGCTTCACCGCTTTAGGAGTCCAGTTCTTCAGGAATCGGAGTGTCTTCTGCTCATCGTAGCCCTTGCCCTGCTCCAGGAAGCTGGAATCCTGGATATGGAGTACATTGCCATTCTCATCCAGAACCACGAACACAGGGAAGCCGAAACGCTGAGGATTGTTCAATCGCTTCATCAGCTGCGCAGCCTTCTCTACAGAAGCATCGCCTTCTTTCTTGCGAGGATTGTAATTCACGTGAAGATACACGAAGTTATCGTTCACCGCCTTGTTCACCGCCGTATCCTTCTCTACGAAATCGGCAAAGCGCAGGCACCATGGACACCAGTTACCACCCACCTGACAAATAACAAACTTACCTTCAGCCTTCGCCTTCTGCAATCCCTCGTCTATCTGAGTCATCGGGTCGATAGTCTCATTATACACTCTCTTCAATGCTCCCTGAGCATGCGCCATCATCACGACAACCGTCATCATGAAGGCAATGGTAATCATTCTTTTCATACGATATCTCTATTTTTTCTAATTCATTTATATACAATACATTTTATCAATCATACATTGCAGGACTTACATTTCGAATGGAGTCAACACATTCCGAAGCTTTTCGAAATCGGATTTCGAGATTCGTCTGCCCCGAAGACTTCTCACCTGCGGATAATCCTCAAAATAAGGCTCCTGGGTGGTGTACCAGCGATGAGAACGGAGCTCGCGAACCAAAGATAGTTTCGATTCGATGCGACGGGCAAAGCTGGGATTCACACGCGAAAGATAATGCTTGCCATCCTGCATTTCGATAGCCAGCATCAGATAGGTCTGCAGTCCCTTTGTCTTCTGCCTCTCCTCTACCCGCTCACTCACCTTCCAGCCCTTGGTAGAAGTCATCACCCTAATATCCCAACCGTATTTTCTGTTCAGATTATCCATCATCCCCCTGAACACGATGCCGTGAGGAGCCGTATCCTTCAAACCGGTAAAGCCGATGATGTAATGAATCATCTCGTGGAGCAGGACGCTCTTTGCCTGCCGGTCGGTCATATCGTAATACGTACTCATGGAAAGCTTGAAATCATAGAGTTGGGTACGACCCCATCGGGTGGCACGCTTGTAGGCAAGCTGTCCCAGACGGGTCTTGGCACGGGTCAGCCCCAACTCCGGAACGGGCAGTTTGCCGCCGAAGTAGTCGTGGTCGAAACGCCGAAACCACTCTTCCATCCATTCTACTGTTACAATCATGGCGGCAAAGGTACAGCATTTTGCTCATAAAACAAAAACAAATCACGAAAAACTGGTTCAAATTGGTTCATTTTGTTTCATTTTGATTCATTTTCCTCCTTTTTAGAAAATAATTCCTCAAAAATTTGCAACCTATCGTTTTTTTCCTTAAATTTGCAGCCAAAGAGACGTTGCACTCGGCAATTGTAAAAAAGAAGTTATACGAGATGCAAAAAGAGTAAATGATTGGTACTTAGCAAAAAACAGATGTTATTGCAAATACAATTATTAGTAAAATGATAAAATGACTTATATAACAAAGAACTTATGGAACGATACGATTACGATTTTCATTGTATGAAGCTTTTCGAAGAAGGCGTACGCGCACATCGCTATGGCGATGTTTCGATCATTCATCAGGGCAATGATGCAGATTGCTTCATCCTAGACATTCCTGCCAAGGTGGAGGAAATGTTTAGAGAGAACTTCAAGTTGAGAAATGACGAGACCATTCTGCTGGCTCGAGATACTTCTATCTGGAACAACCGGACAGAGGGACTGGTTATCACCAACAGACGCATCGTCTATATTCCAAAATGCATTGGCAGCAACAAGGATATCTACGTGATTAACTATGCAGACTGCCAGCATATTAACACAAACACAGACTCAGTACTCTTCTGGAAGAGCAATGAAAGCTATCTGGCCATTCCAAAGAGTTTCTTCTTCAAGTCAAGATGGAAGACCTATGACTTCGATAGAAGCATAGAACAGCTTACCATGCTCCTCAATAAGATGGGCGAGGCATATTCTTTGCATAACAACGCTGCCCATATTGCATATAACACGAATAAATATGCAGAAGCTTAGACTTCTATATCTCCATATCAAACTTTTTTAGCCTCTGCAATGCGATTGTTACTTGCAGAGACTATTTTTTGTATTTTAAATAAAGAACAAGATATTTTTAGGAGCTAAAGGAGTTAAGACAATTGCTTTTCTCTTCCTGAGCCTGCTGATGATTCTGCCGCTCTCTTCCTGTTACAACAAGGAGAACAGAGAGGAGATTCTGAAGGTTTACAACAAGGGAGATTACATCGATGAGGATATTCTTGCTGAATTTCCGAAATGGTATGAGGAGCAGACGGGCGCATCTCAACCCGATTATGTATCCTGACAGCACGGTAGTGGCAAGATGTGCGATGATTCATGATGCCGGCGACCATACTCCGGAAGTTCTGGATATGTGGTCGAAAGTAAAGGGTGACAACCTGGGTGGCGGCATCGTGATTTTCCTTCTTGCAGTGGTCTTGGGCTTAACCGTCTTCGTTTCTATCAAGAAAATCGAGCACTACAAGCACAGAAGATTGTCGAGAAAACATCGCAGACACCACATTATAAAAGTTAGAGGGTAAAAAGTAAAAGGATAAAAGCTCATACCCCTCACGCCCTGAACCAACGGTCACCGGCCGAAGGGAAAGGTAAAGGGCAGAAGCTCCTAGCCCAGGGCAACACCCTGGGTATAATGGCAGTCAACAAGACGCCCTGCAAGGGCAAAAGCCTTCTTTTTAGGGGGAAAATGAAGTTTTTTGAGAAAAAAGTGAAAAAAGATGCAGAAAAATTTGGTGGAATGAAAAAAAAGCACTACCTTTGCAATCGCTTTTAAGAACAAAGCTTTTATCAAATAAAGAAAGTTCGCAAATCAAAAGCTTTTGTTTTGGGTAGTTACCAGAGTGGCCAAATGGGGCAGACTGTAAATCTGCTGGCTATGCCTTCGGTGGTTCGAATCCATCACTACCCACTTTTCCCAAAAA
>JAIINY010000079.1:0-11397 GCA_022741625.1 Prevotella sp.
ATGCTGGCATTCACGCCATACATGCTCATGTGGTCGCCATTATAGGTAGCCCAGCCCAGAGCCAGCTCAGAAAGGTCGCCGGTGCCTATCACCATACCACCCATCTTGTTGGCAAGGTCCATCAGAATCTGCGTACGCTCGCGTGCCTGCGAATTCTCATAGGTTACATCATGCACGCTGGCATCATGACCGATGTCCTCGAAATGCTGGGTCACTGCCTTGGCGATGCTGATTTCCCTGATGGTAATGCCCAGACTCTTCATCAGCGAGATGGCATTATGATATGTTCTATCGGTGGTTCCGAAACCTGGCATGGTAACGCCCACGATGCCACGGCGGTCCATCTTCAGTTTATCGAATGACTTCACGCAGACGAGCAGGGCAAGGGTGGAATCCAATCCGCCGCTGATACCCACTACCACCGACTTGGCATGGGTATGTACGATGCGCTTGGCAAGACCCATCAACTGGATATTGAAAATCTCCTCGCAGGAGGCATTCATATCGCTGCTGGTAGGAATGAAAGGATGAGGATTCACCTCACGCTCCAACACGAACTCGCGTTCGTTCTCGGTAGGATCGGCATCGATGTTACGGATGTTGAACTGTCCGCCGAGAACCGAATATTTGATGTTACGCTGGGCATTGACATAGGTGGAATTGGTGCGACGCTCTGAACGGAGTTTCTCCACATCAACCTGTGCGATAACCATCTGAGGATCAATAGAGAAACGCTCACCTTGTGCAAGTAAAGCTCCATTCTCATAAACCAGGGCATTTCCGCCATATACCACATCCTGCGTGCTCTCGCCGAAACCGCAGGAACTATACACGTATCCGGTCATGGTGCGGGCACTCTGCTGGCTCAGCAGACTCTTCAGATAGTTGTGCTTTCCGATGAGTTCATCGCTTGCAGAGAGGTTGAAGATGAGGTCGGCACCAGCCAGTGCCAGCTTGTTGCTAGGAGGAGCCGGAGCCCATACATCCTCGCATATCTCTACGCCAAACTGCACGCCGTCATAGGTGCGGAAAATCTGCACATCCGGAGTCAGCTTCACCTTGTGCCCGGCATAGCGGACCTCGCAGTCGCGCAAATCCTGGGCAGAGGCAAACCAGCGCTTCTCATAGAACTCACTGTAGTTAGGGAGATAGGTCTTAGGCACGATGCCCAGAATCTGTCCGTGCTGAATCACGATACCGCAATTCAGCAGCAGATCGCCAGCCACTACCGGAGCGCCGACAATGGAGATGATGTCGAGTTTGCGGGTGAAATCGAGCAGCATCATCACCGCCTGCTCTGATGATTCCAGGAGCATCTGCTGGCGGAAAAGGTCCTGACAGGAATAGCCTGTAATAGACAATTCCGGGAAGGTAATGATCTCTACGCCCTTGCCTTCAGCCTGGGCTATCAGATCTTCTATCTGTTGGGTGTTGAAGATTACATCGCCTACCTTGACGGCAGGGATGGCACTTGCCACCTTCATAAATCCGTACTTCATGTTACTTTGAACTTTGAGATTTGAACTTTGAACTGTATGATTACTTTCAACGGATAGTAACCTGTGTGGCACCATATCCATACTCCTGGAAGGAAGCATCCTGATAGGTGCAGTTCTTATAGCGATAGTTCAGCTCATGGATGAGTGCCTGGCGCAGAACGCCTTCGCCCTTGCCATGAATGAAGATAATCTTCTGACCCTTGTTCTTCTTGTTCTCAGCCATTGTCTTCTTGAAGATATCCATCTGATAATGAAGGATATCAGCAGAATTCATTCCAGCAGTTGTTTCAAGCACTTCATCTGCATGAAGATCGACGATGAGGGTACCGTCATCCTTCTTGCTCTTCTTCTTGCTGGTGTTGGCAATCACCTTCTCGTCCTTGTACATCTGCTCCTTCAATCGCTTGGAATCGATGACCAGCGGACGGGCTACCTCGTCGTTCTCCACGATGGTGAAGAGATAGGCTGGAGTCTCGAAGAAATCATTCTCCTCGAAGAGATGGAGCTTGTAGAACTTCACTGGGTCCAGGCGGAACTGGACATCCGTAGCTGGCTTCAGCAGGAATGGCTTGTCCTTCTTGTAGGCAATCATCTGGATGGCGATGTGCTCCATCTCATTCAAAGCCTCACGACCGAATTCCTCGATGAAGAGCTTGGTGTTTGGCTCGATTTCACCCTCCGCCTTCAGAGTCCACGCATTGCCCTCGGCTACGAGATAGGTGTAGCGCAGATAGTAGTTGCTGTCGTTCACCATATACGATTCGAAGCGGGTGTTGGTCACATCCTTGATATCGATAGGCACGAAGGCGAGATAGGCGCTGAGCTTGTTGCCACCCGTACGCTCCTGAATCTGCTTTACGAAGGTAATCTCGCGGTCGGCAGCATCATACTCCTCTACGTTCATATCCACATCATTCTCGTGCTCGTTCAGGATAGCCTTGATGCTTCTGCTGTCCTGATGCAGTTCGGTATTGGCATGCTCTTCAGCCTTCTGCTTGGCATCCATCTTGGCAGAGATCATCTTGCCCATGGCATAGTCATCCTGCTCTACCACTACCACCTCGTTGATTGGCATCGGAATCTCGAAACCATCTTCATCCTCTACCAGCACGATATTCTTGCCCTGGAAGCCAGCCACCTTTCCGCCGCCCACTTCGCTCAGGAATCTTACTTTATCACCTTTCTTCATATTTCTATTTATTTTTTTATTTTTATCTAATCATTTATCTATCCTTAACTCAAAATCTATTTTCCCTCAAGCGGAAACACTCTTTCTGAAATGAGGATACACTTTGCAAAGATACAAAAGATATTGCAGAATATGGATGTTTTTTAATATTTTTAATGCAAGTAAGAAAATAATCTTGATGAAAAGCACCGGGTTTGGGATATTTTTTATATCTTTGCAAGTAGATTGCATATAGATTGCACATAGTTAATGTATCACTCTTAAACAATGATTGATTATGATTACATTTCCATGCGCCAAGATCAACCTTGGCTTAAATATAGTAAGCAAGCGCGCTGATGGTTACCACAATCTGGAAACCGTATTCTACCCTATCCCCCTGACTGATGCCTTGGAGATCAAGCTGATGGGAGAAGAATTTCCTAGCGAGGTAGCCTGCGACCTGAAGATTACAGGCAATGCCGTGGATTGCGATGAACAGAAAAACCTGGTGGTGAAGGCTTATAATATGCTGGCTGCCGACTTCAAGATTCCCCGCATTCATACGCATCTCGTCAAGCGTATCCCATCTCAGGCAGGAATGGGTGGCGGCTCTGCGGATGCTGCCTATATGATCCGTCTGCTCGATGAGCGTTTCCGCCTGAACATCGGTATTCCTGAGATGGAGCGATATGCAGCCAAGTTGGGTGCTGACTGTGCCTACTTCATCAGTGCGGACCCGGAGAATGGAGATACTGCCTGCTATGCTGAGGGTATCGGCGATGTACTGATGCCGGTAAGCGGTCCTGGAGATAACATGAAGGGATATTACATCGTGATTGTAAAGCGTGATGACATCGCTGTAAGCACCAAGGATGCCTACGCTGCCATCACTCCTAAGAAGCCTGCGAAATGCTGCCGCGACATCGTTCGCCAGCCTATCGAGACCTGGAAGGATGAGCTTGTCAACGATTTCGAGGCGCCTATCTTTGCGATGCATCCAGAGTTAGCAGAAATCAAGCAGAAGCTCTATAATCTGGGGGCCGCATATGCAGCTATGAGTGGTAGCGGCAGTGCCATCTTCGGTATCTTCAAGCATAAGCCTGCCAATATCGAAGAGCAGTTCGAAGGAATGTTCTGCAAGGTATTAAAACTTTAGATTTTAAACACGACACAATGAACGAAGAAACACATCAGAAACTGATGACTATCAAGCGAAGCTTTCGCTTGTTGATGAATGGTCCGGGTTCGCAATCCATGCGAGACAAGGGCTTGGGATATAAACTGAATTGGGGTGTACCCTTCTATGAATTGAAGAAGATGGCGCAGGAATACGGCAAGGATTACGACCTCGCCATCGAACTCTGGAAGGAAGACATCCGGGAGTGCAAGATTCTTGCTACCCTCATCATGCCCGCCGATAAGATGCTTGCCGAGATAACGGATATCTGGATGGAGCAGGTGCAGAGCCAGGAAATGGCTGAAATGCTTGCCTTCAATCTGCTGCAATATGTGGAATATGCGCCGGTGATTGCGTATCAATGGATTGCAAGCGATAAACCGCTGTATGAGATTGCCGGTTTCCAGCTTCTTGCCCGCCTCTTTGCGAATGGTAAGGAGCCTAACGATCGTGGAATCAATGAATTTCTGGATCAGGCTGCCGTGGCATTGCAGGGTGATAATATGGGAGTGAAGCATGCTGCCGCCAATGCCGTGATGCGCTTCTGCGATTTCGGAGAGGATTTCGAGAATATCGCCAGAGGGGCGCTCAAGGGTATCCTCGAAATATAATTTTATCTGCGGAGATTCATACATCGGATCTCACGCAGAGTTTTTATTCATCGAATCACGCGGAGTTATCGGAAATATTCTTGCTTTTCGGATTACGCACGGATTAAACGGAAAGCAAGAATGTTTCCGATAACTCCGCGTATTCCGATGAAGAATATCATATGAAATACTTCTGGTATTCGTTTTCGAAATTCGGAGTAAAAACACCTTTGCCTATATTTTCCTTGATTTCTTCCTTACTCCAGAATCTACCGCCAGACAACTCTTCCTGGCTCGGCTTCACTTCACCATCATATACACAACGGTGAACATACACCAGTTCCTTTTCTCTCTGACTCTCAAAGACATAATGTCCTAAAGACTCCGGTTCAAAATCGGTGATACCCAACTCCTCCCTCACTTCACGATGAAGCGCCTGATTCACACTCTCGCCTAAATCCACATGTCCGCCACAGGCAGTATCCCACTTATCAGGCTGGATATCCTTCCATGCCGGACGGTGCTGGAGATACAGTTCCCCCTTACTATTGAATATATGCAGATGAACCACAGGATGCAATATCTTGCATCCATCATGGGCATGACCTCGGGTGATGGCACCCAGGATATTGCCCATTTCATCTACTATCGGAAATTCCTCGTTCTTATTATCTGTCATTATCTATTATTATAGCGTTATTTACTATTTATAACGTTCCGTACTCCTCAGAATAGCGGAGCATCTGGTCGGTATAGCTCTCCTCGTAATCGAGATTTACGTCGATAGGATTACCCTTCTCATCATAGACCAGCGTCATCTTTGGATTGATGAAACCCTTGTATGGAGCCAGATTCAATTTCTTGTATCTCGCCAGAATCTCGCGATGCAAGTCGGGATCGATATTCACGGCATACTTCTCTACCAACTGGCGAGCCGCCTCATAATCACCCTCGCTCTTGATTCGCTGAATCTCTGCAAGGAGTTCTCCGAAGAGATGACGGAGCTTCCCGTAATCATTCACCTTCACATAGGTGCGGGTGGTTACGATATTTCCCTCAGCATCCTTCAGGGCATCCTCGGCAGAAGCATAGCTTACTTCTTCCGTAACCAGTTCCACGGCTCCCTCGGCATGCTCCAGCGTCCACCAGGCAATGAGGGCACGGTTTCTCATGTGCGCCTCCTCTATCTTGTCCCCCTCCTTGATTCGGATGGTCTGGGTGAGCAAACCGTTCATCAGATAGCTGTAATACTGCGCCTTGTAAGCTTCATCATTCGGAGTCAGCCCCAACTCAACCAACTTATGGTCAGCCACATAGTACAGACCGAAGAGATCGGCTCTCGCCTCCTCTATCGTGTTGCCATACGCCTTCAGGGCATCAGGATCGGTGCCAGGAAGAAGCTGACCGCTGCCGTGTCCCAGACACTCGTGAAGGTCGGTATGCAGGTCGTCGGTGATATCAGCATACTGATTCATCAGCGCCACAGTCTCCTCATCGATGACAAACTCATCTCTGAATCCGTTGCCCTGAGCCGCCTTGTTGTAGGCATCAGTCAGGTTGCCAATGGTAACGCTCTTCGAACCGTGCTCCTGACGGATCCAGTTGGCATTAGGCAGATTGATGCCGATAGCCGAAGCAGGATATTCCTCTCCGCCAAGCATCGCCGCACAGATTACATTGGCGGTAACGCCTTTCACCTCCGGTTTGCGGAAACGTGGATCCACAGGCGAATGATCCTCAAACCACTGAGCATTCTGACTGATGGTCTGGGTTCGCTGGGTAGCCTCCAGGTCCTTGTATTCCACGATACCCTCCCAGGTACCTTTCAATCCCAATGGGTCGCCATATACCTCGATGAATCCGTTGATGAAATCCACCATGCCTTCGTGCTGCTGTACCCAGGCGATGCTGTATCGGTCGAAATCCTCGAGATTACCGGTGCGATAGAACTTCACGAGCAGGTCGATGACATGCTTCTGTCCCTCATTTTCAGCGAATTTCTGCGCCTTGAGCAACCAGGAAACGATTTCCTTGATAGGCTCACTATAGAGTCCATCCTCCTTCCATACCAGCTCTATCATCTCGTTGTTGCGCTTGGTGAGCTTGGAATTGAGTCCGTAAGATGGTGGTGTCGGGTTAGAGGCATCCTTCAATCGGGCATAGAATCTCTCCACTTCCGCCTGAGTCACATTCTCATAGAAGTTGCAGGCAGAAGTCTTTACCAGGTCTTCGCCATCGGTCTGGTTCACTCGCTTCGGCATCACCTCCGGATCGAAGATGACTGGTACGAGCTGAGCGAGGAGATCTTCCTTGCTCTCTCCTCTCTTGAGGGGCAACTCATCCTCAGAGATTTCCTCCATCAACTGATAGAAGAATTCCTCAGAGAATCCCGGCTTGAATTTCTCGCAGCCATAATGATGATGGATGCCGCTGGCAAACCATACGCGCTTCAGATATACTTCGAAAGCCTTGAATTCTTCGGAATCGCAAACGGAAGAAGTTTCTATTTGAGTAGTAGAATCGCTTGCTGTCTCTGTGTTTTCGATAGCCTCTCCGATTATACCCTTGTAATGGCGATAGATTGCCTCCAGGGTTTTGCGAATGCGCAGGTTGTACTTTCCCTGCTGGTCGAACGTGATATCACGTCCCATCAGGGTAGCCTTTGCCAGGCAGTAAATATACAATTTCTGATTGAGCGACAAAGCATCGAATCCCTTCAGCTCGTAACGCAGCATCTGGATGTCGGCAAAGCGCTCGTGGGTGTTTACATTACAATTTGCCATGTTCTAAACCTTTATTTCTAGCGCAAAAGTACGACAATTATTTGGATTTTCAAACTTTTCAGCCAACTTTTCTTATTTTATTGAAAGAAATGTAATAAATCTCCCGTTTTTTACGTAACTTTGCAGGAATATCCAATGTAAAAGAAGAAAAATAGTTAAGAAATATGCAAATCAACGAGATATTGAAATCTTACTTCGGATACGATTCCTTCCGACCCAACCAGGAAGCCATCATCCGGGAAATAATGCAAGGTAACGACTGTCTGGTACTGATGCCGACGGGCGGAGGAAAGAGTCTGTGCTATCAGGTTCCGGCGCTGGCAATGGAGGGAACAGCAGTGGTCATTTCGCCACTCATCAGTCTGATGCACGACCAGGTGGAAGCCCTCAAGGCGAACGGCATTCCAGCCGAAGCTCTCAACAGCGGCAACGATGTAACCGATGACCTCATCATCCGCAGAAGATGCGAAGCGGGCGAACTGAAACTGCTCTATGTTTCGCCCGAAAAACTCCTCAGCGAGATACCTTATCTGTTCAGCAACATCAAGATTTCGCTCTTCGCCGTAGATGAAGCCCACTGCATCAGTCAGTGGGGCCACGACTTCCGTCCGGAGTATTCCCAGCTCGGACTCCTGCACGAGAAATTCAATGGCGTGCCGGTGATGGCGCTCACGGCTACAGCCGACAAGATTACCCGAGAGGACATCATCAACCAGCTGCATCTGAACGGCCAGACCTTCGTGAGCAGTTTCGATCGTCCGAACCTCAGTCTTACCGTGCGCCAGGAAAGTACGAAGAAGGAGAAACTGAAATTCATTTACCATTTCATCGCCCGTCGCCCAGACGAGGCAGGCATTATCTACTGCCTCTCACGCAAGAATACGGAGATGGTGGCAGAGGCTTTGCAGGAGCATGGCATACAGGCAGAGGCCTATCATGCCGGACTCTCCGCCCAGCAGCGAGCCTCCGTACAGGAACGTTTCAAGATGGACCAGATAGAAGTGGTGTGTGCTACCATCGCCTTCGGAATGGGTATCGACAAGGGCAACGTGCGCTGGGTGATTCACTACAACATGCCGAAGAGCATCGAGAGTTTCTATCAGGAGATAGGACGAGCCGGAAGAGACGGCGCTCCTGCCGATACGGTATTGTTCTATTCGATGGCAGATATCATCACCCTCCGTTCTTTCTGCGAAGAAAGCGGACAGAAATCGGTGAATCTGGAAAAACTGCGAAGAATGGAAGAATACGCCGAATCGAGAGTCTGCCGAAGAAGAATCCTCCTGAATTATTTCGGAGAGACTTCCAGCAAGGATTGTGGTCATTGTGATGTCTGCAACAATCCTCCCCGTACCTTCGATGGTACCGTGCTTACCCAGAAGGCGCTGAGTGCCGTGGTCCGTGCGGGCGAAAAGATTGCCGTGGGTACCTGCATAGAGATATTGAGAGGCATGCAGACGCCTGCCATTACTAGAAATCACTATAATGAGTTGAAGACCTTCGGTGTGGGCAAGGATGTGAGTGTACGCGATTGGCAGACCTATCTGCTGCAGATGCTCCAGATGGGATTCTTCGAGGTAGCGTATAATATGCATAACCAGATGAAGGTCACGCCATTAGGCTGGAAGGTTCTCAAGGGAGAACACCAGGTTTCATTGGCGATTATGGAGAATGAAGAGCGGGCTCCTCGTCAGCAAAGGGTCAACAGACCTTCAAGAGGAAGCAGCATCCCTGTAGTTCATGCCGAGCGTGTGATTTTCGAGGATGAGATGTCGGGTGTAGAAGACAAGAAGCTCTTCGAGTATCTGCGTAAGATCCGCAAGAATCTTGCCGATGAACAGGGCTATCCTCCATACATCGTATTATCAGATAAGAGTCTGCACGAATTGACGAAGATGAAGCCAACCACCCTCCAGGCATTCGGTCTCATCAGTGGTATCGGCGAATTCAAGATCAAGAAATATGGCGATACATTTATCAAAGCCATCAAGAAATATACAGGCAAATAGCCTATACTCCACTCGCCCTGAAAGGGCGTGTGGGGATAACAAGAAAAAACAAAACATAAAAAAGAGATAATCCGGGAAACCAGGTTACCTCTTTTTTTATGATGAAATGGGAAAGCTTAGTTATTCACGCTTCCACCCACGATATCCAACAATTCATTCGTAATGGCCTGTTGACGACTCTTGTTATACTGAAGATTCAGTTCACGCAAGAGTTCATCGGCATTATCCGTAGCAGTCTGCATGGCAACCATACGGGCTGCATGCTCACTCGCCTGACTATCCAACAAAGCAGTGTAAACCATCAGATGAAGCTGCTTAGGAATCAAAACTCCCAAAACAGTCTCCAGATCCGGCTCCACGATGAAATCATCGTTCAGAGGATGCGCCTCTGCACGCTGTCTTTCATCCTCACTAGCCTGCTTCTTGCGCAGATACTCCTGAGCCTTCGCCGTAGCCACATTCGATGTGAGGTCACGGTCGTTGTCCTCTCCTATCGCCTCTGTGCTGAGGTCGATAGGCAAGAAAGTCTTCTGGGTCAGGATCTGCGAACCGGCACTCTTGAAGTGGTGATAGATCATCTCCACCTTGTCGAGTTCACCAGCTGCATACTGCTTGGCAAGCTTGCGGGCGATGTCTGCACAAGCGCCAGAATTAGGATGATCGGCAAGATCCAAGAAGTTACCGCCAATCTTCAAACCCAGCTTCTGTGCCTTCTCAGCCACCTTTCTGCCGATAGGATATACCGTGATGTCGTCAATGCCATGAGCCTTATACTCGTCCACCGCCTGAATCATCATCTTGATGACGTTGGAGTTGAAACCACCGCACAAGCTGCTGTTAGAGCTATATACGATGAGAGCCACACGCTTGATTTCCTTGTGCTCCACCTGCAACTCATGGTCCACATTCGGAGTACTCACCAGGAAGCTCTTCAGGATATGCTCCAGCATATTCTCATAAGGCAGCATATTCTGGATAGCTACCTGAGCATGATGCAACTTGCTGGATGCCACCATCTTCATCGCACTCGTAATCTTACGGGTACTGTTGACGCTGGCGATGCGAGTCTTAATCTCTTTTAACGACGGCATAGGCTATTACGCTTTATATTGTCCTGCTACATTAGCCATGGTATCCTTGATCACCGCGATACAATCGTCGGTAAGTTTACCATCAGCCAAAGTCTCGATTACGTCGGCGTGCTGGCTGCGCATAGCGTCGAGGAACTGATCCTGGCAATCGCGAACCTTGTCCATTGGCACGTCGTGCATCAGTCCGTGCACACCACAATAGAGGATAGCCACCTGCTCGCCCACTGGCATAGGGCGATACTGAGGCTGAACCAGCAACTGGTCGTTCTTTCTACCACGGTCCAGTGTCATCGCTGTTACGGCATCCATATCGCTTGAGAACTTAGAGAAAGCCTCCAGCTCACGATACTGAGCCATATCGATCTTCAGGGTACCAGCCACCTTCTTCATACTCTTGATCTGGGCAGAACCACCTACACGAGATACAGAGATACCTACGTTGATAGCTGGGCGGAAGCCCTGGTTGAAGAGGTCGGTCTCCAGGAAGATCTGACCGTCGGTGATAGAGATCACGTTGGTTGGGATGTAGGCAGAAACGTCACCAGCCTGGGTCTCGATGATTGGGAGGGCTGTCAAAGAGCCACCACCCTTCACCTTGCCCTTCAGGCACTCAGGAAGGTCGTTCATCTGCTCGGCTACCTCCTGCTGGTCGTTGATACGAGCGGCACGCTCCAACAGACGAGAGTGGAGATAGAACACATCACCAGGGTAAGCCTCACGTCCTGATGGACGGCGGAGGATCAGTGATACCTCACGGTAAGCCACAGCCTGCTTACTCAAGTCATCATATACTACGAGGGCTGAGTAACCGCGGTCGCGGAAGTACTCACCGATAGCCGCACCGGCGAATGGTGCGTAATACTGCATGGCTGCAGGATCGGCAGCGGTAGCACTTACGATGATGGTATATGGCAGGGCGCCGTGCTCTTTCAGGTTCTGTACCAATGCTGCAACGGTAGATGCTTTCTGACCGATGGCTACATAGATACAATATACAGGCTTGCCTGCCTCATAGAAACTCTTCTGGTTGATGATGGTATCCACTGCGATGGCAGTCTTACCGGTCTGACGGTCACC
>JAIINY010000419.1:0-1627 GCA_022741625.1 Prevotella sp.
TATGTTTGTAACTAATTGGATTTCAACTACAAAGATACAAAAAATATCGGAGATTACCAACTTTTTTAGGCACTATTTCTTATCCCGAACTGAGGTAATTTTTATGCTCTTGACATGATTGATCCGTCGTTTATTGACAATGAATCGAATATTATAGGCGTTATATTGGCTACGCTTTATAAGAAATTCCTTGATCATTCTCAGGATATAAACGAAGGCTTGAAAATCAAATTGGCAGAATCTTTTGCCAGAGTGCAGCATGACTTTAGCAGAATGATGACAGAAAGGGCTATACCTGATGATGATTTGGAAGCTTTATCTTCTTTGTCGGCAGCGATTGACCTCAGAACTTCAATGCAGGACCTGATAGACAAATTCATGAAGTATATGGGCAAAGAGAAGGCAATACTTCTGATTCCTGTGGATGACATTGACTTGTACTCCAAAGCAGCTACCATTATGGTAGAACAGATTCGGAAATATTTGGTTTTGCCTAATGTGCTCGTCGTTATGGCTGTGAAGCTAGATCAATTGGCTAAGCTTAAACGGTTGCAATATTCTACGGAATATAGGGATGATAATCAGATTTTGAATGATACGGATCTTGATGAAATGGTGGACCGATATATCACTAAGTTGGTGCCATATAATCATCGTGTCTATATGCCGGAATCTACCGTCTATTGGGATGCTGGGTTGAACATAAATCAGAAGAATACTTCTTGCTATCAGTTTGAATCAGTAAGACAGGCTGTTCCGGAATTAATATTCCGAAAAACAAGATACTTATTTTATAACAGTGCTGTAAAGACGAGTTTTATTGTGCCTGATAATCTTCGTGAATTGCGCCAGATTATAAGACTTCTTGTTGATATGAAGGATTACTGGCAGTATGATGGCGATGGTAAGTTGATAGCTGAAGAGACCAATAATAAAGAGGTGTTTAAGAAATATCTTTTTGAAAGTTGGATGATGAATCATCTTGGTACAGACTCTCAGCGAGGTATCAAGGAATTTGCTTCAATTTCTGAGGCCATACAGATCAATGCTACAGCTTTACGTATTATACGAGATAAGTTTGAAAAGGATAAGTATTTTGAAACAAAAGAACCTTCTGTTATCTCAAATATCCTCAAATCCAATAATCAGGTTTATAATATAGCTATAGGAGATGTTCTGGCTATCATTGATTTTTTGGAAAGAAAGGACATTACTTTAGAGCAGATGCATTTTCTTTTTATGATTAAAACCATCTATTCAATGAGACTCTATGAATTTTATGATGAATATATTGAGGAGCTTCATGATAATAAGGAACTTAATGGAGAAATGTCTTCTGAAAGAGTATTGGCCAGAGGATTATACCAGGACATGAAATTACCGAATTATTTGAAGTTAGTAGGAGGTAGATTTTTCAACACTCGAATGATTGTTGAACTTCCAAAGGGGGCGGATAATCCATACCGTTCTAATCGAGTCATCAATTTGGATGCATTGAAGGCTTTAATGAAACTATGTGTTGAAAATCCGTAAGCGTCTCCGCGTTTATACCTTGCATAATTCAAAAAAAGCAGTAACAGCTGATTAAACTAATGCTGTTACTGCTTTTTCCATCGGTCAGGAAGTA
>JAIINY010000080.1:0-11354 GCA_022741625.1 Prevotella sp.
AACGTAGGAACCTTCATCACCATGTATGAATGGATCAGCGATGCAGAGGCAGAGAAATTAAAAGAACAAGGATATTAAAAACAGAATAAAGTAAAATGAAAAAATTGATTTCAAAATATTGGCTCGTACTCATGGCGCTGGTTTCAGTGACCCTGTTCACAGCTTGTTCCAGCGATGACGACGATGCCGTAACCCCTGTGTTCCCACAGGTACAGACTATCGCAGGTGCAGCTGGCGACGAACTGGACTTCACCTTCGATGCCAACGAGAACTGGAGCCTCGCTTCTTCTGCCATCTGGTGCAAGCTGGTGCAGGGCGAGAATGATGCCTTCGTACTCAATGGTACAGCAGGCAAGCAGACCATCAAGGTAAAGATTACGGCAGATGATGCCTGCAAGGATATGAGCGTGGCTCAGCTCTTCCTGACCATGGGTGGTCAGAAGGTTGCCATCGCTGAGGTAAAGCGTTCGGCTGCCGGCTACGAGCTCAAGGTTTACGATGAGTTGGGCAACGATATCACCGAGACAGGTATCATCGTTGGTTACAAGGACATCGCAGGTCAGCCTATCTACCACAAGTTCTCTGTCAAGGCAAACTATCGTTTTGCTGTTACCAATACTCCTGCCTGGGTAGAGTTGGAAGGCGGATTCCTGGTAGGTACACCAAACCAGCCAGCCGTAGGCGGTGCTTCCTTCAAGGAGAACCAGGGCGTGAGCGCCAAGTATGCCATTGCCAAGGAAGCTAACTACACCGTTACCTTCTCATCAGAGGATGGCAAGGCAGCCGTTACCGTACCTGTTATCTATAATGGTATGACCACCAACACCATGGATGTTACTTATCCTACCGCTTCACAGTGGGCAGTATGGAATGTATCTCTGGATGGCAAGGTATTCACCCAGAATGGTTCAAGCCTGAATAGTGAGACCACCAATGCGTTTACTTTCCACAACTTCGTTCCTTTCACCCTCAAGACCTTTGGTGATGCTTATCAGCTGGTAGTCTTTGACAATACGAAGAATGGTTTGCTCGAGGATGGAACTGGTGCTGTGAAGCTGCAGGGTGAGAAGGGTGATGTGAAGCTCACAGTCGCTCCATTGGGCAGCGGAAGCCGTGAGTTCCTGGTCTATGCATTGCCACAGAGCGTATTCGAGAGTCTGAAGAATGGACTCGACGGTATGTTGGAGGATGACTTCATGACCGTGAAGAGTGATTACGACCGTTACTTCCTGATGGACATCGTACAGAAGGAGGACAAGAAGGGCGAGTCAGCTGTTACTGCTCCTATCGTAACCAGCATGGGTATGGAGGCAGATTGCGCCTTGACAAGCAATGAAGACTATAAAATGTATGCCGAGGGCTTCTTCAACTATACTGGCAACGAGGTATTCGAGTCAACTGTTTATGGTGGCTATGTAGCTATCTATCCACAGATCGACGGATGGAATCCTGGTGATGGAGCCTCTGTTGTGATTTATGATGGTGCAGGCAAGAAGATGGATACCTACGAGGTAGGACAGGACGAGAAGGGCATCTATGTAGGAATGAACGTAGATGGACTCGCATTCCCAATCTTCGCAGGATTCAATGATGCTCATGGCGCTTGCAAGCGTGTAGTCTTTATCAATAATATGGGATTTAGAAGCAAGAGAAAGTAATGAAGAAATTCAAAAGATATAGCAAGGCATTCCTGTTGCTCCTGGTTGCAATGATGACCCTGGTAGTGACAAGCTGCTCCGACGATAACACCGAGGGCTGGGACGGCACATACGGTTATGTGCAGTTCATGCTCTCCAAGAAGGTTTCGTCGAGAGCCACCCGTGCTGCTGCCATCGATAAGCTTGAGAAGCTCGGCGATGCCAAGAAGATCAAGGTGGTGATGGAGCATGACGGTACAACCGTATCGCAGACATTGTCGCTCAATGCCTACAATGCCGAGAATGCGGAGTATGGATTGAGAAGTGATAAGCTGCAGCTGGCATCAGGTTCTTACACCATCATCGGTTTCTATCTCTATGATGCCGTAGATGAGGAGCTGCTTGCCTCTTCTGCAGGCGAGACCTTCACCGTTGTGGGAGGCGGCTTGACCAAGCAGGACCTGATGGTGGAGACCGTAGAGCGTGGTAAGGTGCAGTTCGACCTCATAAAGCAATGGGAGAAGACCCGTGCCGGAAACCAGGAGTATCTCTTCTCCAGCATCCGTATGATTGATGTGAGCGTAACCAACCTCTTCACCCGTGAGACCTTCACCTTCGCCAACCTGAAGGTGAAATACAAGGAGGGAAGCAAGGAGAATCAGAATCCGGACAACGAAGACGATAAGTATATGGATGTGGCTACCGCCCATTGCGATTCTACCGTATGGCTCCCGGCAGGTACCTATCAGGTTACCTCTTATACTACATACGGCAAGACCGGCGCGGTGAAGACTACCTACGAGACTCAGCCGGTAAAGGGTGAGGCTTTCGTGGTAACCGATAACAAGCTTACAGACAATGCCCAGGTGCCTATCCTCCTCTCTGAGACCAAGGAATACATCAAGGACTACAAGGCCTTGAAGGCTATCTGGGAATCTCTGCAGGGCAAGGACTGGAGCTTCTATGGTGATGCTACCTTCCACGGTGCCAACTGGAACTTCAACAAGGAACTCGATATGTGGGGTGAGCAGCCTGGCGTTACGCTTAACAGCAATGGCCGCGTCATCGGTCTGGTCATCGCTGGCTTCGGTGCCAAGGGTATCGTGCCTGATGCCATCGGTCAGCTGACTGAACTCCAGGTGTTGAACTTAGGTTCGCACGACGAGAAGATTGGTGCCAACCTCTTCTCCGACTACGATGCCAGCAAGTTGAGTGCTGCTCATAAGATGGCAATGCGTCATGATTATGAGAACAAGTTTCTGAAGTATGACCCACGTGCCCACATGTCGGAGATGATCGTGGAGAGTTTCAACTCTGATAGCAAGAATGCCAAGAACTTCATCAAGAAGGATTCCAGAATCCAGCTGAAGGATGCTCAGATTGGTTTGACCACCAACAAGATTACAGGTATCTCGAAGGCAATCTATCGCCTGACCAAGATGCAGCAGTTCTATATCGGTAACTCACCAATCACTGCGGATGAGGTTTGTACCAAGTTCTACGATGATGAGAATTCAGAGTACCATCGCTTTGCCGAGGAATATACCGAGGAGGCATGGGACAAGATGACTACTCTCACCGACCTGGAGCTTTACAACTGCCCTAAGCTGACCCGCCTGCCGGATGTGTACTACAACCTGCCGAATATCCAGGCGTTCAACCTGGCACGTAACAAGGGTATCAAGGCAGCGCAGCTGCGTGACGACTGGGAGCAGATGGCAACCAGCAAGATAGGTAAGACCCTGCAGATTCTCTACCTGAGCTACAACAACCTGGAAGAGTTCCCTGCTACATGGGCACTCCGCAACATGGTGAAGCTGGGCTTGCTCGACCTTGCCAACAACAATATCAAGAAGGTGCATCCATTCACCAAGGAGGTCATGCTCTCATCACTCTATCTCAACAATAACCAGATAGAGGAGATTCCTGCCGACCTGTGCGGTTTCTCTGAGAATACCGAGAGTCTGAACTTCTCTTATAACAAGTTGAAGAAGATTCCGAACATCTTCGATGCAAGTTCTGTACACGTGATGGGTTCTGTAGATTTCTCCAACAATGAGATTTCGGGTGTGGATGACGCAGGCGGTTACAAGGGTATCAATGCCTCAACCGTATCGCTTGCCAACAACAAGTTCAGCAAGTTCCCTTCAGAGCTGATTGCTGCCGGTTCGCCAATCATTACCCTCAATCTGAGCGGCAACCAGATGACCAGCATCCCTAAGGGTTCTATCAAGGGTAAGTATGCTTATCTCTTGCAGGTGATGGACTTCCGCTTCAACAAGTTGACAGCTCTCTCTAACGACTTCTTGAGTGATAACATGCCATACATCACCAACATCGACCTGAGCTACAACTGCTTCAGCGAGGTTCCTACCCAGCCATTGAACAGTGCCAACCTGCGTGCGTTCGGTATCAACCATCAGCGTGATGCCCAGGGCAACCGTCCTCTCCGCACATGGCCAACAGGTATCACCAAGTGCCCAAGCCTGATTCAGTTCCAGATTGGTTCCAATGATATCCGTAAGGTGGATGAGACATTGACCTCTCACATGTATATCCTGAACATCTCAGACAACCCTAACATCTCTATCGATGTAACCAGCGTCTGCGCATACATCAAGGCAGGTATGTACAAGTTGTTCTATGACAAGACCCAGGACATCCGTGGTTGTAATGCATTGGATCTCGAAAATTAAACTATAAGGAAGTAAGATAATATGAAATATATTAAGAAACTTACATGGCTCCTCGTTCTCGGTGCCGGTCTGATGACCGCATCCTGCAGCGACAATGATGATGTGGAAATCCCTGGTGGACTCGCCATCGACAAGGAGCAGATAGAAATAGGAGCTGAGGGCGGAAGCGAACAGCTCGCCATTGCTGCCTCTCAGAACTGGGTGAGCAGCGTGGTTGAGCCTTGGCTGATGCTGACTCCTGCCAACGGTGTGGGTTCTACCACTGCTACGGTAATCGTAGATTCTACCTTGATCAATGGCCGTCGTACCACCGACATCGCCTTCATCGGCGATAACGGCCAGCGCCGTACCGTCTCGGTCGTGCAGTTTGGTTATGGCAAGCAGATTGATATCAAGGACCCTGTTGTGGAAATCGGTAACTCCGGCTCATACGATGAGCGTGCTTTCGAAAGTCTGATTTCTGCCAATGTGGAATGCAAGATCGGAAGCATCGAGTATTCCTTCGAGGGCGATATGACGGATGCCGAGAAGGCGGAGAACGAAGGTGAGCGTGAAGGATGGCTCCTGAACGCCAAGAACGAGGATAAGCTGACAGGTACCAACCTGGGTATCGTGCTCGACCGCAAGGCGCGTCCTCGCAGCGTGAAGTTCAAGTTCCGCTGGAATATGAACATCGTTCCTGCTGTACGTGTGGCTAAGGTTCATCTCGTTCCTGTGAATGCAGATGATGAGCTGGTGGATGCTGACGGCAACAAGACGAATGATGTGATCCTTACCGTTCGCCAGGCTGCGGCTCCGAAGATTGAGGATACCCGTGCCGGTGACTCTCTCTCGGTCATCATGATCAACCAGAAGCTCAACAGCATGGCTACTTACGATACAAGCGACAATATGCGTAACTGGAGCAGCGTAACCCTCTGGGAGGCTACCGATGCCTTCGTGAAGCAGCACCCTGAGGCTGTGGGACGTGTGCGCAGCGTGAAGTTCAGCATGCTGAATCTCAAGCCGGGCGAGACGCTTCCTAAGGAGGTGAAGAACCTGAAGTATCTGGAGAGTTTCTCTGTGGCAAGTAATGACAACAACCAGATTCGCGAGATGCAACTCGGCGAGGACATCTGCGAGCTGGCTTATCTCAAACATCTTACCGTACAGGCGTTCGGACTGGTTAAGTTGCCTGCGGGCTTCAAGAAGTTGGGTAAGTCGCTGGAGAGTCTCAATCTGGTAAGTAACAACTTCAACAGATTGTCGGATATCACCAAGGTGGTGAATGCCCAGAACTTCCCTCACCTTACGGAACTGATTCTCTATGCACAGCGCCGTTCCGATGTCTGCATCAATATGAGCGGCTTGAACAAGAATAGCGACGGCAACTATATCTACAATACTTATCCTATCGGTATGTATGGTAATATCAGCAGCGAATATTCAGAGCGCCAGGCATTCCTCTCGCTTCTTACCTGGGACAACCTGAGAGCCCTGGAGCTTTCTTACTGTTTCCTGGAGGGTGAACTTCCTACCGATGAGGAGATGGACGAGGCCTTGGAGGCTGCCGGAAAGCCTACACGCTATACGGCTGCCGACTTCTCTACCAACAAGGCAGAATGGCAGGATAAGCTGGTGGGTGATACCTGCAAGTGGTTGCTCTCTAAGTGGAACAACCCTGTAACCTGCAAGCAGAAGGATGGCACCATCGTTTACAAGGATGTCTATCCGACGTCTGTGCCACGTGTGTTGCCTAAGTGCCGCTCTCTGGCGCTCAACCTCAACTTCTTCACGGGTGCGGTGCCTAAGTGGATTCTGTTCCACCCTCGCATGGTGCTGTGGAGCCCTGCTACCATGGTATTCAACCAGACGGAGCGTGGTTTCAACACCGTAGGTAAGGCTGCCGGATTCTCCAACATGGCTGAGGATACCTATAGCGCAAAGTACTACTATGGCTCTAAGGATCCAGGTTCCAAGTGGGAAGTGAAAGGCGTAGCTTATCCATTGTACTACCGTGCCTACGTGGCTGCCGGAGATGAATCTGGCGAAGAGGCACTTGTCAAGTACAAGAGAAGTAGAAAAGTAAGTAGATAATTAATATAGAAGCAAACAATGAAGAAAAAGTTTTTCTATATAGCAATGGTCGCTTTGGTATTGACAGGCTGTTCTGACAGCCTGTCAACCATCGACTCTTCTGAGGGCAAGGCAGACATCACAATCCCTTCTGATGCAGAGGCTGGTGAGTTGCTCATCAAGTTTGCCCCAGAGATGAGCAGCATTCTCGACCAGGCGCAAATGAGCAAGACTCGTTCTGGCAAGGCTACCCGTTCGGGTATTCCTTCTACCGACGAGGTGCTCGACATCCTGGGAAGCTACAGCTTCGAGCGTGTCTTCCCTGTTGATGCAAACACCGAGGCAAGAACCCGTGAGGCGGGACTCCACCTCTGGTACACCGTGAAGTTTGACAAGAGCACCGACCTGAAGGCTGCCGCAGAGCGCCTGAAGCAGTTGGGCGAAGTTACCAAGGTGCAGACCAATGGCCGCATCAAGCGTGCTTACAATACCGATAGCAAGCGCATCTATCTCAGCGACAAGGCGCTTCAGCAGAAGACAACCCGTGCGACTGCATCTGGTGAGCCTAACGACCCAGGCTTCGCTTATCAGTGGCACTATCGCAATCTGGGTGCCGGCAACTATGGCTTCGAGAATCTCAACGATAATCACGCTGGTGCTGAGGCTGGATGTGATGTGAATGCCGTTGAGGCTTGGAAAACCTGCGTAGGCGATCCTTCCATCATTGTGGCTGTGCTCGACGAGGGTGTGATGTACACTCACCCTGACTTGGCGCCTAACATGTGGTGCAATCCGGGAGAAACTTCCCAGGGTGCGAAGGCTGATGGCGACGGAAACGGTTATGAGGGCGACCTCCACGGATATAACTTCGTTGAGGAGAGCGGAAACATCACCTGGTCGGATGCCAATGATTCTGGTCATGGTACCCACGTAGCTGGAACCATCGCTGCTGCCAACAACAATGGTATCGGCGTGAGCGGTGTGGCTGGTGGTGATGGTACTCCAAACTCCGGCGTCAAGATCATGTCTTGCCAGATCTTCTCCGGTCAGAACAGTGTTACCTTGGCAGGAGAGGCGAGAGCCATCAAGTATGCTGCCGACAATGGTGCTGTCATCCTGCAGTGCAGCTGGGGGTACAACTCTTCTGAGAGTAGCGAGCTGAGTGGTTATACTCCTGGACCTGCTACCGAGAAGGAATGGGCTGAGACCTATCCGCTGGAGAAGGAAGCGCTGGATTACTTCATCAACAATGCAGGTTCGCCAAATGGCGTAATCGATGGCGGTATTGCTGTCTTTGCTGCCGGTAATGAGTATGCGGGCAATCCTGCATTCCCTGGTGCTTACTCCAAGTGTGTGAGCGTAGCGTCGCTGGCTGCCGATTATACTCCTGCCTGCTATACTGACTTCGGTTCGCTCGTAACCTTGAGTGCTCCGGGCGGTGACCTGGAATACTATGGTAAGATTGGTGAGACTGAGGATGAATATTGGGCTGAGACTGGTGAACAGAAGGGTGCCGTGCTCTCTACTTTGGTAAAGAATGGTCAGCCTGCATACGGTTATATGGAGGGAACCTCTATGGCTTGTCCTCACGTATCGGGTGTGGCTGCCTTGGGTCTTGCCTATGCTGTCAAGCAGAACCGTCACTATCGTGCAGCCGACTTCATCTCCCTGATGAAGAAATCGGTGAAGGATCTGGATAGCCATTATCAGAATGGTGCTACCAAGACTTATTACATGAACCATACCACCGTGGGTGCTTCGCCTGAGACCATCGAGCTTTCCAAGTATATTGGCAAGATGGGTGCGGGTCTGATTGATGCGGCTCAGCTCTTGAACGGCATCCAGAACAAGGAACTCAGTTCGGAGATGAAGCTGCCTAATATGTATGTGGGTATCGAGAAGACTACTTCTCTCAACCTTGCTGCTTATTTCGCAGGTCAGACCGAGGGCTACTCCTGCTCGGTTGCCAATACCAGCGTGGCTTCTGCTACCGTAGATGGCAAGATGCTCACTGTGAAGGGTCTCGCTGCGGGTAGTACATCGCTCACCGTAACAGCAGCCAACGGTACCAGCCAGACTGTGACAGTAACTGTTCGTAAGAGCGCCGGTAACAACGGTTGGATGTAATATGAAGATATTTGCTTTCCTATCGGCTTTCTTCTTGGCTTTGCCTGTTACGGTGAATGCCCAGAAGGAATTGCTGAAGTTTGAGCATCCCTTGATAGATGCCGGTACGATGACCGAGGACGATGCACCTCGCACCTTTACCTTTGTGGGAAGGAACGTGAGCAAGAAAGTGTTGCACATCTCGCAGGTGAGAACCACCTGTGGATGTACCCATTCCTTTGTAAAGGGTGATGTGATGCAGCCTGGTGATACCTGTCAGGTGCAGATTACCTTCACCCCGAATCGCTATCCGGGCACTATCAATACGGGGGCTTTCCTCTATCTGAAAGAGATAGAGGGTCAGCCAGCCGTGAAGCTTGCCTTGACGGGTAGGGTATTGCCGGGAGCCGATGTGTGGGCTCGCTATCCGCATGAGATGGGGGCGCTGCGACTGAAGCAGGCGAAGGCAAGTATCACGGAGGTGAAGCCAGGCACGCAGCCATCGGCTCGCATCCTCTGCGGCAACAGTGGCGACAAGCCACTCCGCATCACCAGTCTGCTTCTTCCGCCTTATGCCCGTCTAACCACGGAGCCTGAGGTGCTGGAGCCGGGTGATGAGGCAGATCTTGTCATCACCATCATCGCAGACCTGATTCCGGCAACGATGCCCGAAACCTTCACCTTCCCTGTTATCCTGGAGGGGTTGGATGCCCGCCCGTCCGACAGGACGATACAGGTAAGTGTATCCCGTATTAAATGATGACAGAGTCTGGGCATCATTGATGCTAGAACCTTATCATAAGTAATCCATTCATTCATAAACAAGAAAAGATAAAGACAATGAAATATTTAAAGAAACTCTTCACCCTCCTGGTGATTGCCTTGTTTGCCTGCGGCTTTGCAGCCTGCAGCAGCGATGATGAGGAACCGGAGGAGCCTGCACTGGAGGTGACTCCTGCCAATCTTCATGGCACATGGAAGTTGGTGGAGTGGAATAATGGTGAGCAGGTGCCTGAGGGTACTTACTGCTACATCGTGTTCAACCGCAAGGAGCAGACTTTCGAGATGTATCAGAAGTTTGACAGTATGTATGGCCGCCACATCACGGGTTCGTTTGCCATCAAGAACGATCCTTACCAGGGCTATATCATCAGTGGCTGTTATGATTATGGCATGGGCGACTGGAACCAGAGCTATCTCGTAACCCGCCTTCTGGCTTCGGGTTCGATGATCTGGACCGGCAAGGATGATGCCACCGATGTCTGCCGCTACGAGCGTTGCAGCGAGGTGCCAGCCGAGGTTATCAAAGAATCGAAAGATTTTTCAGAATAAAAAAGAGCGAATAATCAGCAAACCATGCTGATTATTCGCTCTTTTTTTGTATCTTTGCCCTCGAACTTTTCTTCACTCTCAAATGTAGAGGATAGGTTCGAGGAATAAAGTATAAGGTTTAAAGTTCAAACGATATGTTGCCAATATTAACGATTACAGGTTCTGATAGCACCGGTGGCTCTGGTGTGCAGGCGGATATCAAGACGATATTCGAATTGGGAGGTTATGCCGTTTCGGCGATAACCAGCATCACCGTGCAGAATACGCTGGGTATCCAGGAGTTCTTCGATATTCCTGCCGAGATTGTTTCCGGACAGATAGAGGCAATTATGAACGATATGCAGCCCAATATCGTGAAAGTGGGAATGATACGCAAGGTAGAGACGCTGAATGTGCTCATCGATGCCTTGACCAAGTATCGTCCCGACCATATCATCTACGCCCCTTCCATCTGGTCGAGCCAGGGCGATGCGCTGATGACCGAGGATGTGGTGAGCCAGATCAAATACCGTCTGCTGCCGCTCTGCTCGGTAGTCGTGGCGAGAAAGAAGGAGAGCGATATCATTCTTCAGAACTCCCGACTCCTGGAGCTTGCCGAAAAGCAGGGTCTCCGGATCTATCGCCTTGATAATGCCAATTCGCATGGTCTCATCAACCGCTTCTCTTCTGCCCTTGCCATCTATCTGAACCAGGGCAAGAAGATGGAGGAGGCGTTGGCGATGGCGCAGGATTTCATCAATATAGAACTGGCAAGAGAGAGCAATCTGCAGGGCAGGAGTTCCGAGCTTTACAACCAGTTTATCTCGCAGGTGAATAACTTCTGCCGCACCTATAGCGATGTGCATTTCTATGCCGACCAGCTGAATGTGAGTGGCCGCTATCTGGCGCAGGTTACCCGCCGTATCTCCGGCAAGACACCGAAGGCAATCATTGATGAATACATCGTGAAGGAGATTGAACGCGAACTCTCTACCACCACGCATACGGTGCAGGAGATAGCCAACACCTTCGGCTTTTCATCTCAGGCTCATCTCACCAAGTTTTTCAAGAAGATGAGAGGGGTAACGCCTTCTGCTTTCAGGCAGAAAGGCTGAAAACAGGTGGTTTTTGGCCAAAAAGTTAAAATAATTAAGTTAAATTAGAAATACGGACAAATTGAATTTGTCCGGCTCTTTTGTCCGGGTGCTTGTAAAGGCTTAAATGTTAGTAACTTATAAGATGCCGGACAATTTGTCCGGACAAATTCAATTTGTCCGTGTTATTTTTTTCTTTGCTTTTTAACTCTATGTTTTTCTTCTTGGAACTCATAGACTTAGGAGCCATAAAACTATGAGTTGGATTGTTTAACATAAAGCTCTAAAGCAGCCAAAGGAGAACAAGAGAGGTTGGAACGTAAACAGTTGGGAATGAGTAGATTTGCACAAAGTTACCAAATCGGCATAAAGCAAGCGAGTGAGGAATATTGAAGTAGTTCAGTTACTAAATCGTGAGCCACAGTTACCTATGCAAAGCAGGTAACAATGCGGAA
>JAIINY010000420.1:0-1622 GCA_022741625.1 Prevotella sp.
GGATGTATCGTAGAGGGAACCGACCTCGATACCCGTTATGAGTGGAAGAACTCTGTGGGTGCTCCTGAGAACCGTCCTCTGAACGAGAACCGCTGGAGAGATACTTTCCCACATCGCCTTTTCCCTAACTACTATCAGTCTTTGGGCTTGGGCTTCTACGAGTACTTCCTCCTTTCTGAGAAGATTGGTGCAGAGCCATTGCCAATTCTCTCTGTAGGTCTGGCTTGCCAGTATCAGAATGATGATAAGGATCCTAATGCGCATGTAGCAGTCAAGGATCTCCAGAGCTATATCGACGATGCACTCGATCTCATCGAGTTCGCCAATGGTCCTGTTACCTCCAAGTGGGGTAAGCTCCGTGCCGATATGGGTCATCCAGCACCATTCAACTTGAAGCAGATTGGTATCGGTAACGAGCAGTGGGGACCTATGTATCCTGAGCGTCTGCAGAAGTTCATGGAGCAGATTCATGCCAAGTATCCGAAGATCAAGATCTGCGGTTCATCTGGTCCATCTGCTGATGGCAAGGACTTCGATTATGGTTGGGAGCAGATGCGCAAGTTGGGCGTAGATATGGTAGATGAGCATTACTACAAGAGCCCTGAGTGGTTCCGCAGCAATGCCAGCCGTTACGACAAGTACGACCGCAAGGGTCCTAAGGTATTTGCCGGCGAGTATGCTGCCCATGCCGAGCACGATCCTAACTCTTGGGAGGCTGCGCTTTCAGAGGCTGCCTTCATGACCGGCTTGGAGCGCAATGCCGATGTGGTTTATCAGGCTACCTATGCTCCTCTCTTCGCTCATGTAGAGGGATGGCAGTGGCGTCCAGACCTCATCTGGTTTGATAATCTCAGCTCAGTGCGTTCTGCCAACTACTATGTTCAGCAGCTCTACGGCGAGAACAAGGGTACCAACGTATTGAAGCTTACCGAGAACGGCAAGGCTGTAGCTGGCGAGAATGGTCTCTATGCCACAGCTTGTTTCGACAAGGCTACCAAGAGCTACATCGTGAAGATTGCCAATACCTCTAACGAGGCAAAGGAAATCAACGTTACCTTCAATGGCATCAAGAAGTTGAATCCTGGCAAGATGACTGTTCTTCATGCCGACAATATCCAGGCAGAGAACAAGATCGACAACAAGAACGTGGTTGTTCCTGTTGTATCTGATGCTCAGGCTAACGGCAACGTCTTGAATGTGAAGATGAAGGCGAACAGCTTTGTAGTATATAGATTTTAAGTTTTAGTTTTAAAGTTTATGTAGTGTATAACCATTTAAGGTAGAAAAATGGCGAATCCCTTGCAGCAGCAATGTTGCAAGGGATTTTTTTTTCACTAAAACGATGACTTGATTTATTAACGGCTTCTCAATAGGGATAATGCATAGAGAGGCAGTATGGTGACATGCCTTATGGCGTCATCGTCCTGCTTGTCAATGTAATCGAATGATCCGAAATTCTCTAAGGAACAACGGAAGGCTTCGGTGAGCTTTTTCTCTCTCATGAATAGCCAGAGACTCTTCATGCCGCCCTGGGTGCCCGATTTGATTTCTATAGGGGTAATCTTCATGTTGTGGATTTCCAGATAGTCTATCTCGGCAACACTCTTCCCCTTCTGCTCCCA
>JAIINY010000081.1:0-11308 GCA_022741625.1 Prevotella sp.
GTGACCGTTGAAGCCGCAAGGGTTGTAGAAAAAGTAGATAGACAAATCATCTTCCCTACAAAAGAGCAGGTGAAAACGGCTTCCAATGGTTATGATCTGTTGGACAACTTGTCTTTGCCTACCATTATCGTAAATCGAGCAGAACGCAAAGTTCAGTCATTAAAGGGCGGAGATGTGCAAATACGCATCAACGATGTCAAGGCTAGCATGCAAGATGTATTGGCTTTGCAGCCGGATGAAGTTACAAAGGTGGAATTCATCAATGTTCCAGGACTCAAATATGGAGACAGCAATCTGGATGCAGTCATCAACTACCAGGTCCGCCGACGTTATGCCGGTTATGTGGGTGGAGTTTCTACGATGCAAGGCACCAAGGCAGGTTTCAATAATAGCGACGGTTATTTCAAATACAATGTGAAGAAATCGGAATTCAGCATCAACTACAGTTTCTCCTATCGCTCGGTAGAGGAACGAAGCTATGAGAGTCTCGGTACTTATCATCTGCCCACAGGAGAAACTCTACATCGCAATTATTTAGGTTATGATTCTCCGTTCCTATACACCACCAATAATGTACAGTTGGGTTATAATCTTAGTGAGCCAGACAAATATACATTAAATGTACGGTTGAATTTCTACAATCACAACAGTCCTGTGAGAGGCATGAACCAGCTTTATCAGGAAAGCGGCAAGGCAAATCAATATCTGCAAAACAACAGAAAAATGCTGGAGCAGATTCCATCTCTGGACATTTATTATTCGCTCAACATGCCCCATGACCAGAACCTGGCTCTGAACCTGGTGGGTACTTACATCGGCACAGATTACCAGTATCGTATGAGGGAATATACGTTTAACAAATCGCCGGAGGAATCTGTAAAGAACGCTCCGCTGACCGATTACAGTTATGATGCAACTGGTAGAAAGCGCTCTCTTATTGGTGAAGGAACATACAGCAAGAACTGGAAACAGATGGCTTTATCGGTAGGTGGACAATATAATATCAGCCACACAGATAACATCTATGTGGGAAGCAGTAATGCTGATACGGAATTGAAGTACAGCAATCTCTATCTTTTCACCCAGCTACAGGGACAGCAGAAGTGGTTCAGTTATCAGGTGGGAGTTGGCGCAACCAGGTCTTCCATCCATCAGGGGGAGAACGGATACAGCAAATGGCTGTTTCGACCACAGGTAACTTTACAGGCAAAGGCTAGCGACCGTCTGAGTTTTAAATGGAGCAGCAAAATCACGTCAGACATCCCAAGCCTTTCCGACTTGAGCGAGTTGCGCCAATATTCCAACAGCTTTGAGGCGCGTGACGGCAATAGCGGTCTGAAGCCATTTACCGGCTACAACAATACCTTGTCGGCTTCCTGGAACATTCCGCTGATGTCTGTGTACCTGGAGGGAAACTGGACATATTACGACAAGCCTATAGCTACTTCTATCTTGCCCGAAAAGCGGGAAGATGGCTCTTATCTCTTTGTGAGCAAACCGGAGAATCAGAAGAGTCATGATTACAAGCACCTGCTGTTGACTCCTGAAGTTCACCTCATCAAGGATCATCTGGATTTGAACCTTATGTGCGAGTATCAGAATGTCAAGACAAAGGGTTTGGATTATTCCCACGAGTTCAATTACTTCAGTTATGGAGCAGAAATTCGGTACATGACGGGCAATTGGAACATTGGCTATGGTGCCTATAAGGTGGAAAAGAGTTTTTGGGGAGAAAAGACAAACGGCGGAGAGCCAACCTCCAATCTTGCCGTAACCTACAGTTATAAGAACTGGCAGTTTGGCGTTCTCGGATTATTCGTATTCTATCCTCATGGCTGCGTGTATAAGGATGAACTTTTCAACAAGTATGTGCAGCAGAAGAACAAGGTACGCCTTGCTGACCAAGGCAACATGCTTGTCTTTGCTGCCAGCTTCAACTTCAGCCATGGCCGCAGATACCATACAGGCAGCCGTAAGCTGAACAATAGCGATAGAGATAATGGTATCAGATAGAATAGTTTTATATTTTCCTGAAATCACAAATAAGCAAAAGGCTGAACTTCCTAACCCGAAGTTCAGCCTTTTTGCATGTCATCAGTAATCCAAATACGCATATTATCGTTTATAGACGACAAAACACCCACATTTTATCGTCTATAGACGATGAAAACGGCGACTTGTAGTTATAAAAAATAATCTTTCTAACTGGGAAAATATTTTTTTCCAGTTAGAAAGATGAAATTCTATTATTCAGTATTCGTTATGGAAAACCTTATAGGGGTCCATCTGCTGCATTTTTTCCTTTATTTTCTGCTCTATTCCCTCTGATGGTTCCGGAATTTCGGCACCCATTTCCTTGGCTGCAGCCTCATCCTCGGCAGCACCGGCACTATCACCCAGACTTCTGCGAACCTCGCTGCGCTCGCGATACGCATCAATAGAGAAAGGATTTACATCCATCACCTTACCGTAGGTCTGTTCAGCCTCCTCCATCTTTCCCTGCGCCTTCTCTACACGAGCCTTCAGCAACAGCACATCCTCGTTGCCCGGAATATGCTCATAGAGGAAAGTTGCATCGAGTTCTGCCTCGGAAAGCTGAGCCTGATCCAACAGGATGCTGCCACGAAGCAATCGGGCGGCATAGAAATCCTCACGCTTGCCTATCGCCTCAGTCAGCATCGACACGGCACGGGGTGCATCGCCCAGCCCTCTGCAGGCTCTGGCATAGAAGAAATACGTCTCTACATTCTCAGCATCCAGCTGCAGAGCCTTGTTGCACACATCCGTCATGGCGATGTAATCCTCCATCATATACGCCACATCCGCCATACGCAGCAATACCGCCACGTTGCCGGGCTGTGCCTCCGAGATTTTCTGCAACTGGGCGTAAGCCTGCTGCAGGTTACCCATCGAGATGTAGGCACGAGAAAGATAGTCGCGGCATTCCAGATCTTCAGCATTCAGCTGCAGAGCGTGTTCCAAAGACTTGGCTGCAAGGTCAAATTGATGCATGCGGAGAGCACGAACACCATCATATTTCACCATGTCGAAGTCTTTTTCCTTCTCCTGTTTCACTTCCTCAGTAGTCTTTTGGCCACCAAATAGCTTTTTAAATATGTTCATAATCCAACTATTTTTTTAGGTTTTGAATTGTTTGTTGTTGAAATCGTATCAAACGACAGGGCAAAAATACGAATAAAATCCCGAAAAACGCCCCTTTTTTGGAAGAAATATTTTCTTTTTTCTGATTACGAGAAGATGGTGACAAACTTAGACGCACGAATACCATCCACATAAACATCTGCTTGATAGGGAGTTAGGATTGTTTTTGATTTCAGCTAAAGGCATCAAAAATCTCAGTCTCAGTGTCTCAGTTGTTTTTCAAGTACCCTCTCTTTTTCTTTTATTCTTATATATATTTATATATAATTAATTAATAATCAGTAAGTTATAAAAACAGCAAAAAGGAAAGAAAGAGAAAAATGGGAAAATGATACCCCCTTATTTTTTTACTGAGACAACTGAGACTGAGATTTTTCAAATCAATTGGAACAACTGGAGCAAGCTAATTGGAACGCAGCCCCAGGGAAATCCCCTCTTCTCTAGAAGGCAAGCCCAATCCATTTGCTTTTCACCTTAGGAACAGAAAATCATAGGAAAAACATTAATTTTCCTTAAACAAACCGCTTTCTAGGATTATTTCGAAGTATAGTTAGAAATATTTCCGTATTTTTGCAAAGTATACTTTAAAATATTTCTGTATGGACAAGCAAATTATCAAAAATATCATCATCGAGAAGCAAATAGCCATCCCGAACTACAAAAATCTTTCCTTTTTCCTTTGCAGAATACCTAACCTATCATCAAGTAGAACTAGGTGAAAACTGGGAATACAACCAGCAGATAAAATCAATAGTATCCAACTATTTTGATTCCTACTTTTACGAAGGGGGAATAGCTGAATCGTTTGAGCAACCCGACAAGCGGGAATATCTCAATGCCCTGTATCAGAAAATTCTGATTGGCGACATCGTGGAGAGAAACAGCATTCGCAATTCAAGAACATTCCGCTTTCTGGCTAAAAAACTTGCCGATAGCGTGATGCAGCCTTCATCCCTGACCAGATTGCAACACATGGTGAAATCTACCGGAGACACCATCAGTTTGCCAGCCCTAAAGGATTACCTGGAATACATGCAAGATGCGTATCTCTTCTTCCCGATTCCGAATCTGGTTTCACCTATGACAGAACAGGCAACACTTCAAAAAAGATACGTTGCCGATAATGGAATACTCAATCTCTTTCTGTTTCAGGGAGAAATGAAGCTGTTGGAGAATATGGTGGCGATAGAACTGAACAGAAGATTCAGAAACACGACAGAAGAAACCTTGCTCTATTATTTCAACAAGAACGTAGAGATAGATTTCTGCGTTCCTTCTGCCCAATTGGCCATCCAGGTATCTTACAATCTGAATGATGAGGCAACCTACGAGCGAGAAGTAGGAGGACTGATTAAATTTCTGAAAGCCTTTCCTGGCTATCACGGCTACATCATCACCCGTGATTACCAGACCCAAATAATGGCAGATGGTTATACGATAGAGGTAGTACCTATCTGGAAATGGCTACTGCAAGACAACAACTAGAGCTTTAAAGAGCAAAAAGAGATTTTAGATAAAAACAGAAACTTTCCTTTTTAAAAGGAAATAATCACCGATTTCTTTCCTTTTTAGAAGGAAAGTTTGTATCTTTGCAACCGAGTGTAGGTATCTACATATTAACAATAAAATAATCAGTAATAAAGAAGGTACACAAATGGAACTACGCAGCACATTTCAGTCAATCATTTCCTTGCACCAAGAGGAATTACCTTTTGCCTTGCAAGAGAGAAGCACCCAACTTCCATTGGATGGAAACCGCATCGTGACTGTTACTGGCATTCGCCGTTGCGGAAAGTCATCATTATTGGGACTTACGATTAATCGCCTGCTACAACAAGGAACTCCAAAAGAGCGCATCCTCTATGTAGGCTTCGACGATGAACGTTTTCTTTCTATGTCGCCCGAAAACTTCGATGAATTGCTGCAAGCTTATCGTGAAATGTATCCTGACACATCGCTTAAGGATGTTTATATGTTTTTTGATGAGATACAACTCATAGAGGGCTGGGAACTCTTTGTTCTCCGGGTGTATAAGAATTATTGCAAGCATATCTATGTAACAGGTAGCACAGCCAAGATGCTTTCAGAAGAAATGGCTTCCGCTTTACGAGGATGGCCTGACGAATATCGCGAGTATCCTTTGAGTTTCAAGGAATATTTGGCGTTCAAAGGCACCAAGGCAAATCCATTTAGCGAAGCTGGAAAGGCAAAGATGGCGGTCTCCTTCCGCAGTTATTGCGAGGAGGGCGGTTTTCCAGAGGTTGTTCTCGAAAAAAGCAAGATGGAAAAAGTCAAAATCCTGCAGTCTTACTTCAACACCATGCTCTTCAGGGATATGGTGGAGCATTATCATATCGGAGCTTCTCCTTCGGTGGTGCGTTATTTCTTAAAGCGTGTGATGAACAATCTCACGAAGCCGACCAGCGTGAACAATATTTATAACGACTTGAAATCGCAAGGCTTAAAGGTCTCCAAGGATTCCCTTTATCTGTGGCTCGACTATGCTTGCAACATTTTCATGTTTCGCAAAGTGGAAAAATACGATAAGTCGATGGTAAAACAGCGTTCTGCTCCTGCCAAGTATTATGTGGCAGACATTGCCCTGCGCAATGCCGTATTATTGCCAGAGAGCGAAGATGCAGGCAAGGCTTTGGAGAATATTGTTTATCTCAACTTGGAGAGAACGCTTGGAGAAGAGGACGGGATATTCTACTTCTATGAATCGAAGGAATGCGACTTCGTTGTGAAAAAGGGCGAGCGTGTAGCTGAGCTGATACAAGTCTGCTGGACATTGAATGATGATAACGTAGAACGAGAGATAGGAGGCTTGATAGCTGCCTCCTCCGTTACAGGCTGCAAACAGGGAAAAATCATCACATTCTCCCAACGGGAGACCTTCGAACGAGACGGAATAAGGATTGAGGTTATGCCGATATGGGAGATGGAATAGGAATAGGAACAGGAACAGGAATAGGCAAGACCATGGCTCAAAGCACCATGATCTTACCCTTTTCTATTCTGACTTTTGCCACACCCATCTCGTTCAGCGCCGTGATGATTTCCTGCAGGCTTGCCCTGCGGGAGAAGCGGAAGTGGATGAGCTTATCCATATTCGCCTGGGACTGGAAGACTACGGTCTTGTTGTACCAGGCTCCGATGTCACTCATCGCCTCTGCCAGCGTAACCTGATCCATATCGAAATCGCCTTCCAGCCAATCGGAGGCTGAAGAGGAAGCCTTAGATACCACTATCTTATCCGACTGGAGCGTAGCGGTCTGCCCCGGGCGCATTTCCACCTCCGTATCGGCATTGCTCACCTTCACCTTGCCCTGCATCAGGGTTACCTTTGGGGCATCCTTGCGATAGGCTTTCACGTCGAATATGGTGCCTAATACCTGCGTCTGCATCTCACCCGCCTTTACCATAAAAGGCCGATGAGGATTCTTGGTTACCTCGAAATGAGCCTCGCCCTTCAGACGGACTTCCCGGACTTCTGCATCATCGAAAGATGCAGGATATTCGAGCGTAGAATTGGCGTTGAGCATCACCTTGGTACCATCGCTCAGCGTTACCAAGGTGGTGGTTGCTGCCGGGGTAGAAACCACGCAATAGCCATCGCTCAGGGTCTGCTCCACCTGCTTGGGAGAAGTGACCTCCGAGAAAAGTTCCATGGAGAACTCCGTAGGCTGAGAAATCTCCTGAGATGAACGGAAAATAAAAAGGAAGAGGCTTGCCGCTACTGCAACTGAGGCAGTAATCCAAGCCAGGATTCGGGCTTTGGAAATCTTTCTGGAAGAAGATTCACCTTCGATTTCCCTTCCGATTTCGTTTCCATTTTCTCTTCCGATTTCATCCTCTATCTTTTTCTCAGACAATTCATCTTCTGCCTTCTGTAGATGTTCCTCCTCAGAAGAAATATGCTTCTGCTCGAAGGCTTCCCAAGCCGCCAGCGTTTCCTCCTTCGAAGGCTCATCGCCCAAGGCTTCCCCGAATACCTGGGTAAGTCGGGCATCAGAAGCATTTTCTGAAGTTTTCTCAGAAATCTTCTCAGAAACTTTCTCAGAAGCATTCTCAGAAACATTTTCTGATACAGAATCCATTCTATAATCCAGTTCTTGATCTTGATTCTTATTCATGATTTTTCCTCCTAATTCTCTAAGTTTGTATGCTTCATTCGCTCACGCAAAGTGGCGAGTGCCTTGGAAATATGCTTCTTCACGGTGTTGGGACTGATGCCCAGCCTGTCGGCTGCCTGCTGATAGGTGAGATGCTCGAAATAGCAGAGGCGGAGAATCGTGCAGGTGGGTTCCTTCAGCTCCCTCGCTATCTGCTCCGCCTGTTGCAACAGGCGCTCGTGTTCCTCATACCGAGTACTCATATCATACCGGGTGGTCTCTATCAGCGTCTCCACGTTGGTCTGCTCCACCTGCTGGTGCTTGAGCCAGTTGAGACAGGCATTTCTCACCGATGCGTAGAGCCAGCTCCTCCTTGTTTCCATCTGCAAGGAGGAGAATTGGTTCCACGCCTTCTCGAAAACATCTCCCACAATGTCACGGGCCTCGTTGCCGTCTCCCAAAAGGGACACGGCATAACGCACCAATCGAGGATAGATTTCCAGGAATAGCTGCTTAAAGTCGTTGTCTTTCGCTCTGTCCTGCGCCACTACCTTTATATTTATTTCTTGTTGCGTTGAATGTGTATCTCACATTCATAAGAATTTTCTGATTATCTGCATATCGGGTTAACGTGCGATGCGACTGCGTGCCGTTTGCCTCGAAATAATAATATCCTGTATGCAAGAGGTCTTGCACTACAAACATCACCTTGAGGGCATCGTTCTTCAGGAAGTCCTTGGAAACCCGGAACTGCATGTTACCCATACATTTCTTTCTTCCGTGTCCCATCTCTGCATTCGTGCTGACATTGCCCGAAAGATTCATGAACCATCGGTGGGGAAGCCTCAGATTGTTGTTCATGCTGAATGTAAACTGAGGCTGGTTTTTGCCAAACTTGGGAATATTGAGATGATCTACATTATCATGACTGTAGTAGACACTCGCCGTGAGGTTAGGATACCAGATTCCAAACGAAGGTGCCACACGGATATTGGCTCCGCAATAGTAGGAATGAGGCACCGAAGCCATCGTCTGCAAAAGCACACTCGGATGATTCTCCTCGTCGTAAGGCTTGTACCAGGTCATGTACATGTCGAGTACATAGTTGTAGTAAGCCATGAACGACAGCCACTTGTAATTACCCGAGAGATTGAAGCTGTGCTGCTTCTGAGGCTTGAGATGAGGGTCACCGGACTTGTACTCGTACTTGCTGTCGTAGTCGATGCTGCTCTGAAGCATGACGTAGATAGGACTGTACTTGTTCAGACGATAGGAGAAGGCAAGATTCAGATTATCCTTGCTGTAGCCGATGGATGCAAATGGAATCCAATCCCTGTAGCTGGGACTCTGTTCCGCCTGCAGCACATCCTTCTCGTAATAATCGGTCTTCTGGTATTCGTATCGCAAACCGGCTCCATAGTTCATGTGTCCGATGTTCAGATAATACTCCAGGAATCCGGCATAGATAGACTGGCGGATATGGTTGAAGGCATCGGCAGAAAAGCCGCTCTGGGTGAAGTCGTTGTGGCGGTTGGTAAACATCTCTTCCGTTCCGAAGGAAAGCCTACCCTTCCACAAAGGTCCCGACACCACCAGCTTGGCAGCATAGAGATTACTCCTCACCTTGCTCTCAGATTCCGCATCCAGCTTTCCGTCGTTTATCGCCGTCTGGGTGCTCTGGCTCACCTTATTATAGAAATCGCCATTGAAATTGATGTTCCATTTGCCGAAATCGCCATTATAATAGGCGTTCACGCTATGCGACCAATGGGGCTTGCTCTTCGAAAACAGATCTACGCCCATGCTTTCCGTCAGTTTGCCATCCTCCCACACATCGGTTGCTCCCCAGCTGTGGGTGTAGTTATTTCCTATCATGTTGGTTGTCTCATAGCGCATACCAAGCGATTGCTGCTCGGAAATCTCATAGTTGAAACCCGCGTTCATAAGAATCTCTCCACCGAGGGTATTCGTGGTTCTGCGGCTGTTGAAATCCCAGTCGCTGGTGGTATGGAGCTGGGTTTCGGAATGGGCGGTGGTGTGCGAGCGATCCAATCCCGCTCCCACTTCGCCGAAGATATCGAGTCCGCCCGTGCGGTAGTTCAACTGCACATCCTCATAGCCATGAGGCGAATAACGGCCCTGCATATATTCAGAATAAAGGCTTCCGCTCAAGCCCTGTCCGCGCTTGCGAACGGCACGCAGACGGATTACGGCATTGGTCTTGGAACTATACTGCGCTCCGGGAACGGTAACGATTTCTGCCTTCAGAATATCCTTGGCGCTCAATCGCTTGAGTTCGTTCAGATTCTCCAGTTTCCTGCCGTTGAGATAAATCTCGGGCGCTCCACGACCGATGATTTCCCAACTGCCTGCTTCACCCGAAACGAAGGGCAACTGGCTGATCATATCTTCTGCAGAGCCCAATTCGCCCAGGATGGTACCGGATACAAGGGTAGAGAAGGCTCCGTCCTTATACACCACATTGGGGCGGGTACTCTTAATGGTTACCGCCTTCAGCTGCTGGGTGTCGGGATGCAGACCGATGTGCATGGTAGGCTTGCAGGCCAAGGTCTGCGACTTATAGCCCACAAACGAAACCTTCAGCATCACATCCTTATCGGCATAAGGAAGCACGAAACTTCCATCCTCCGCCGTTACGCAACCTGCCACATAAGCCTTGCTGACGGAGGAAATCAACACCACGTTGGCGAAAGTCAGAGGCTGCTGGTGCTCATCCACCACCCTGCCCTTGATCTGTTCCACCCGGGTTGTCTTGCCCGTATATTGAACGGCGAAATAGGTGTTGTGCTCTACGAAGGAGAAAGGTTTCCCTTGCAGCACCATCTCCAGGGCTTCCTTCTGTCGCTTAGCCTGGATATTGGCAGTAACGCGATATTGGTCGGTAGCCTGATAGGCAAAGAGGATATTCTTCTCGCCCGCCTTTTCAATCTTCTTCAATACGGAAGTAAGCGTTTCGTTATGCACCTGAAAGGTCACACCTCTGCTTTGAGCAAATAGGGAAATGCTCAAGACAAGACACAGTATAAGGGAAGTCGTTCTTTTCATCATTTTTCTTGTTTTTATGATTCTACTTTGTTCATAATACAACATCCCCCTGGAATCGGGTACGCCTATTTTAAAAATTTTGTTGCAAAAATACAAAAATAATTGGGAATTGCAGCATTTTAGGAAGAAATGATTAACTTTGCAAACGGAAAAATCAGAAGACTGTAGATAATTGCAGAAAATAAATATTGTTAAATGCTGAGGATAACACATAAGAGAATCCGAATTTCCTGGCTGCTGCTATTGGTTTACCTGCCGATGCTGCTGGTCGTTACGTTTCACCATCATGGTGAAGCGCAGGGAACTCATGCAGATTTCTATTGTGCAGATTGCGCCCATCATGTTCATCACGACGGCCATCTGATAGCCCTGCAGAATACCATGCACGACTGTGTGCTCTGCCAATTGCAAAGCACACCTTATCTAGCTCCATCCCTCGTGGTATGGGTTGCCATCACCGTGCTCCATCTCTCCCCTCGCCGTGCCTTCTGCTCTCCTTGCCTGTGCAGGGCGAAGGGGGTAAAATCTACCCGTGCTCCACCTTATTATCAGTTTTTATAAATAATTGAAAATTAACATAATAAGGTAATTAATAACATAATGAGAACAATATTGAAATCAATATTGCTGATGAGCCTATGCTCGTCGGCAACAGCCCCTGCTATGGCTATAAACGGAGCAGATAATAACAAGGAAAAGTCAAGCATTCATGGTATGGAAAACAGCGATTCCATCAAGCACCAGCCTCTGACAGAATCGAGTGTGAAACTGAATGAAGTGGTGGTTACGGGATTGACTGGCAGCCAGAAACTCAAGCAGTTGCCTGCACCCATCTCTTTCGTTTCTGCCCGCCAACTCGAAATGCAGCCTTCAACCAACATCATCGATGCCATCGCCCACCAGCCAGGCGTTTCGCAGATTACCACGGGAAGCGGAATTTCAAAGCCCGTGATCCGTGGCTTGGG
>JAIINY010000421.1:0-1612 GCA_022741625.1 Prevotella sp.
TTGCAGATGCTGGCGGCAGAACTGGGAGAGGCGGGCAAGCTATTGGCGACGCTGCCTGGTGTGAGTGATGTGGAAACGCTGAAAAGTACGCATTTCCCTGAAAAGTATGTGTTCTTCATCAAGCAGCAACTGGATGCCAAGGATGTTTCCAAGGGCAGTTTTGAGCAGCGAGTGATACTCTGTCACAGAGGATTCGACCGTCCTACCGTGCTCGTAACTGAAGGCTACAACGCCAAGTATGCATTGCGCGAGGGATACATCGAGGAACTTTCCAAGCTCTTCGATACCAACATCATCACCGTGGAATACCGCTATTTCGACAAGTCGATGCCTAGTCCTTGCAACTGGGATTACCTCACCGTGGAGAATTCGCTCTACGATTTGCACCACGTCAACCAGACCCTGCATGCGATGTACAAGGGCAAGTGGATTGCCACGGGCATCAGCAAGGGCGGACAGACTACGATGTTCTACCGCGCCTATTTCCCGAATGATGTGGACATCTCTGTGCCATACGTTGCACCGCTGAACAAGGGCGTGGAGGATGGTAGACACGAGAAGTTCCTGCAGGAGGAAGTTTCTACCAAGGAGAACCGACAGAAGGTGCTCAACTTCCAGCTGCTGCTCTTCAAGCGCAAGGCTGCGCTGCTGCCGATGTTCGAGAAGTATTGCAGCGAGAAGCAGTATCGCTTCAATGCGCCTATCGCCGAGATTTTCGATTACTCGGTGTTTGAGTATGCCTTCGCCTTCTGGCAGTGGGGGGAGGACATCAGGAAGATTCCTACGAATGATGCCACCGACGACCAGGTGTTCAAATACTGGATCAACATGTGTGAGCCGGAGTATTTCACCAACTACAATGCCACTGCATCTTTCGATGTACAGGCTGCCAGGGAGTTGGGATATTACGGCTATTACACCAAGCCATTCAAGAGATACCTGAGCATCAAGTCGCCAAAGGGTTATCTGAAGAAGCTGATGGTGCCTAAGGGTGCCGAGAACGTAGAGTTCTCGCCTAAGCTTTACAATTATACGGTAGAGTTCCTGACCAAGAATGATCCGAAGATGGTATATATTTATGGTGACATCGACCCATGGGGTGCATCGGGCATCTATGGTTTGCCATTCACCAAGAACAAGAAGAACCTGCGTGTCTATATGTGTCATGGCGGTTCACATCTTACCCGCATCCTGTCGTTCCCTGAGCCAACCAGACAGGAAATCATCGACTTGATTGGGGGATGGTTGAAGGAATAAGCTATTCATTGTTTAATGATTAAACGATTCATAAAATGATATAAAAAAAGCGTCTTGAAATCACTCAAGGCGCTTTTTTATATCTATATGTTTATCTTATCCGTTTGCGATGTTTCCAAACAAATCGAATGAGGCATCCCAATCCTTCCATACTGGCTCTCTGCCCAATTCCTTCAATCTCGCATTGATTACCTTGGCAGTACGCTCATCGCTCACGGTGAACTGCTCCAGTGCCTGAGGATAGGTATGGTAACCACCAGGATTTACCTTTGATTCTGCCGACATGGTGGTGACACCCAGTGTTGCCATGTTGTCACGGATGTAGGCTGGCTCACGGGTAGAGTAGGAGATATCT
>JAIINY010000422.1:0-1609 GCA_022741625.1 Prevotella sp.
CTATCGCCCAACTTTGGCACGCAAGTGTATCGAGGAGTGGGGAGCCGATATCATCAACGATGTATCAGAAGGTGGAATCACAGGTATCGTCAATGTGCCACTGGAACAGAGACAGGAGGAATATCCAGAAATGTTCCGGGTGGTAGGCGAACTGAAGGTACCTTATATATTAATGTCGGTACAGCCTACGCTCGAAACGATGATGAAGGGCTTTGCCAGAGAGGTACAGCAGTTGCGTGACCTGGGTGCCAAGGATATCATCCTCGACCCGGGTTTCTGTTTCGGCAAGAATCTCATCCAGAATTATCAGATTTATGATGAGATGGAGAAGTTGAACGTACTGGAACTTCCGATGCTCGTAGGTATCTCCCGCAAGAGCATGATTCAAAAGCTGCTGGGGGGAGATGCTACTACATCGCTCAATGGAACTGCAGTACTTGATACCATTGCCCTGATGAAGGGAGCCAGCATCCTTCGTGTTCACGATGTAAAGGAAGCGGCTGAGGCTGTGAAAATCGTGGAAGCCATGAAGGAGGGCAGAGTATGATAGAGTTTGGAATCAAAGATGCTTTAGACGTACTCCTGGTAGCCTCGTTGCTCTTCTACGTCTATCGCCTGATGAAGGAATCCCGCTCACTGAACATCTTCGTGGGCATCATGCTTTTCGTGCTGATCTGGCTCTTCGTGAGCCAGATACTCGAAATGCGTCTGCTGGGTTCTATCCTGGATAAGTTGGTGAGTGTGGGAGTCATCGCCCTCATCGTCATATTCCAGGAAGATATCCGCCGTTTTCTCTACGAGATTGGCTCGCAGAAAAGTATGCGCCGACTGGTGCGCTTCTTCCACTCCAGCAAGGAGAGTCAAAAGGAGGCAAACAAGGAGACCATCATGCCGATTGTGATGGCCTGCATGAGCATGGCTAAGAAATATGTTGGTGCCCTTATCGTTATCGAGCGTGGCGTACCGTTGAAGGATATCATGGATACGGGCGAGGAGATAGATGCCAAGATCAACCAGCGGTTGATAGAGAATATCTTCTTCAAGAACTCACCTCTGCACGATGGAGCCATGGTGGTAAGCAACAAGCGAATCATGGCGGCGGGCTGCATCCTCCCCGTGAGTCACAACCTGGATATTCCCAAGGAACTGGGACTCCGCCACCGAGCTGCCCTGGGTATCTCGCAGAGCAGTGATGCCATCGCCGTCATCGTTTCGGAAGAGACGGGACGAATCAGCGTAGCCATCAAAGGCGAGTTCAAACTTCGCCTCTCTGCCGAGGAGTTGGAGAGCATTCTGACACAGGAAATGCTGTAAAGTGAAGCACGTAAACCTTTACGATAATGATTATCTCCAGTTTTAGCTTTTTTTACACATTTTAATAGGGATTATTTCAAAATAAATATGTACTTTTGCAAAGTCGATATGGCAAAACGGCAAAAAACAAGCCGTAGCGCCTTACTGGATTGGCAAATCTACTATCGAAGATAACAAAATTATATAAATAAAGAAATAAAATGGATTTATTACAGCAAATCGTAGCTCGCGCTAAAGCTGACAAGCAGCGCATCGTGCTCCCTGAAGCAGAAGAGGAGCGTACATTGAAAGCAGC
>JAIINY010000423.1:0-1604 GCA_022741625.1 Prevotella sp.
GGTGCGCTGGCTGATGCGAAGTTGCTGGCAGACCTCATGACCTGTAAGCCATTTGTTCAGACGCTTGCCGTTAGCCTTATGCTTCAGCAACTCAACTTTTTTTACCAAGGCATCGTATCTTGCCATCATCATGTCGAATGCCTTCTTTTCCATTGTTACTACTTCCATATTCTCTGTTTTATTGGTTCAACAAATTCGGGTGCAAAGTTAATGTGTGTATGTAGAAAAACAATGAAAATGAATAACTGTGGCAGTGCTTTTCTGGGGTTTGCCGACCGCTTGGCAAGAAAAATCAAGAAAATTATACGTGGGTCATTAATGAGTTGTTAAACGGGTATTTCGCAAATGGTTAATTTTGCCGCCGAGAAATAAAAACAACGAATTATATAACATTTCAAACGGAATTAGGATGGAAGTAATAACAATGGAAAGTGCAGCCTTCAAAAAGCTGACAGAACAGTTGACAGAAATAGTCCAGTACGTGCGATTGGCAAAAATGGCATTTCAAGAGAACTTGACGGGTAAGGGATTGAAGCCGATGTTGACCAATGACGATGCAGCTAAGATGCTTGGTGTGAGCAAGCGCACCTTGCAGCGAATGCGCTCAGAGAACCGCATTGATTTTATTAAAATTGGTAATCAATGCCGATACCAAGTTGAAGCCATTGAAAGAATGGTTGAGGAACGAACAATAGCAAAGGAAACATGAGCATGGAAGATGGAACATTGAGAAAACTGGAGTTATATCTCCATGACCTACACAAAAAGATAGACGGCATCTACGACATGCTGATGTTGAGACACGAACGAGAGACGGAGCAAAAAGGAAGTTCTGCCATCAATGAAAAATTGCTTGACAACCAAGACCTCTGCCTCTTATTTCAAATCTCCCCTCGTTCCCTTCAACGCTATCGCAGTCTGGGAGTGCTTCCCTACAAGCGTTTGGGGCAGAAAACATACTATACGGAAGAGGATGTGATGCAGTTTGTAGAGAATAATGTCAAAGAATTCAAGAAAGAGAATGTGGAGCATTACTTGACTCGCATTCATCAGAAATTCAAATAACAACAGTATTCACCATTAAAAATTTACAATTATGGTACAAAAGAAAAAGAGTGATGAACAGGACGTGCTGGTAGTCCGTGACGAAAAGACGGGCGAGATCAGCGTCGTCGCCGGACTCAGCAGGGACGGCACCCCGAAGCGAGCGCCCGCCAAGGCGGAGAACACGCCCGACTTCCTGCGTTTTGACCGCAACAGTGACCTGATGGACAGTTTCTTTAGAAACTTCTTCCGCCAGTGCAAGGAGCCAAGCCGTTTCGGATTCTACCGCATAGCGGCAGACCAGGTGGAAAACCTGCTTGGCGTGATGAAGGAGTTACTGAAAGATCCGGAGGCTAACAAGGAGATTCTTTCCGCCCACAAGGTTGACACCTCCAATTATGAGAAAGAGGCAAAGCAATCGGAAGGTCAGGCGAAAGAAACCGCATCATCGGACGATGCGTCCAAGACGCAAGCTAACACAGAAAAAGAGAATGTATCATCTGAACAAACCAACGAAAAAGAGAACGACATGGAACAGAAACCAGAACAGACCGCAACCG
>JAIINY010000424.1:0-1602 GCA_022741625.1 Prevotella sp.
AAGCGCATCAAGGAGAAGGTTCGCGAGTTTGTACTGCGCAAGTTCGGCGAGCGTCCTTACGAGGTGGTGGTGGGCGGTGCTCCACTCAACAAGGAGATAGAGAACTTCTTCATCAGCATCGGCTTCCCTATCGCCATGGGTTACGGTACTACGGAAACCGCTCCGCTCATCACCTTTGCCCATCAGGACAATTATGTGGCAGGTAGCTGCGGTGTTGCCGTGAAGCATATGGAGGTAAAGATATTGAGCGATGACCCTGAAAACGTAGCTGGCGAACTGGTTTGCCGCGGCATCAATGTAATGAAGGGCTACTACAAGAACCAGGAGGCTACCGATGCCGTGATTGATGAGGACGGATGGTTCCACACGGGCGACCTGGCTACGATGGACTCCGATGGTCACTTCTTCGTAAGAGGTAGAAGCAAGAACATGCTGCTCGGTCCTAACGGACAGAACATCTATCCAGAGGAGATTGAGGATAAGCTCAACTCCATGGCCATGGTCAACGAGAGCATCGTGCTGCAGAAAGACGACAAGCTCGTGGCACTCGTTCATCCGGAGATAGAAGAGAGCCAGGAACTGGGATTCTCAGACGAAGACCTCGCCAACATCATGGAGCAGAACCGAAAGGAACTGAATATGCAGATGCCTAGCTTTGCAAAGATATCACGCATCCAGCTGCACGACACCGAATTCGAAAAGACAGCCAAGAAGTCTATCAAGCGTTACCTCTACCAGGACGTGATATAATACGTGAAACAAAGCGTAATCCAGAGATAGAGACTTAAAGTACGAGAAAAAAAATAAACTTAGAAAAATCGTTAAATAATAGAATATGGAAATTCCTAGCTTTAACGCATTTATCCAGCAGAGCATCATAGACCATTGGGATATGGATGCCTTGACCGACTACAAGGGAGCTACCTTGCAGTATCACGATGTAGCACGCAAGATAGAGAAGCTGCACATCATGTTTGAGAACTCCGGTGTAGTAAAGGGCGACAAGATTGCTCTTTGCGGTAGAAACAGTGCCAATTGGGCAGTGGCTTTCCTCGCTACCCTAACCTATGGTGCCATCGCCGTACCTATCCTGCATGAGTTCATGCCAGAACAGATTCACAACATCGTGAACCACAGCGATGCCAAGCTGCTCTTCGTGGGCGACGTTGTTGCTACACAGGTAGATGCAACCAAGATGCCGGGGCTGGAAGGTATCATCTACATTCCAGATTACTCGCTCGTGGTTTCACGTACCGACAAGTTGACCTATGCCCGCGAGCACCTCAACGAGATGTTCGGCATCAAGTATCCTAAGTACTTCCGCAAGAACCACGTCAACTACTATATCGACCAGGATCCTAACGAGTTGGCTATGATCAACTATACCAGTGGTACTACCGGTTTCTCCAAGGGTGTGATGGTTCCATACCGTGCCCTGTGGAGCAATGCCGACTTTGCCGAGAATGTATTGGGCAAGAAGATCAAGGCTGGAGATTCTGTCATCAGTATCCTGCCGATGGCACACATGTATGGCATGGCGTTCGAATTTATATTCGAATTCATCAAGGGTTGCCATATTTACTATCTCACCCGCATCCCTAG